>JAITVC010000072.1 GCA_031286005.1 Bacteroidales bacterium | reverse complement strand
CCTTGCTTGAAGTGCTTGACCCTGAACAAAACACGGCGTTTCACGATAATTTCTTGGATATTGATTTCGATTTATCGAAAGTGTTGTTTGTGGCCACCGCAAACACGCTCAGCACCATTCATCCGGCCTTGTTGGATCGTATGGAAATCATCGAAATTTCCGGATATATCATCGAAGAAAAAATAGAGATTGCCAAACGCCATTTAGTAACCAAACAATTGGACGTACATGGTGTAACGGCCGACCAGTTTGATCTTTCGGATAGTTTAATTCGAGAAATTGTGGAAAAATACACGCGCGAATCGGGCGTTCGCCAATTGGACAAACAAATAGCCAAATTGGTTCGCTATCGAGCTCGTCAGATTGCTGAAAAGAAGCGTTATTCCGCTGAAATATCGTCAAAAGACATTGAGAAAGCGTTGGGCGCATTCAGATTTGATAAGTCATTGTGTTTGGATGAAGACTTTGTAGGTGTCGTTACGGGCTTGGCGTGGACTGCTGTTGGTGGCGAGATACTTTTTATTGAAGCAAGTCTGAGTATAGGAAAAGGGCAACTCACGATGACCGGCAACTTGGGCGATGTCATGAAAGAGTCGGCCACGTTGGCGTTTGAATATTTGAAAGCCCATGCAAAAGCCGTAGGTATAGACGAAACTTTGTTTGAAACACGCAATGTACACATTCACGTACCCGAAGGAGCAACGCCCAAAGATGGCCCATCGGCCGGAGTGGCGATGTTCACCGCTTTGGCATCTGCATTTTTAAACAAAAAAGTGAATGCGAATTTTGCCATGACAGGCGAAATTACACTTCGTGGTCAAGTGCTACCGGTTGGTGGTATCAAAGAAAAAATATTGGCCGCAAAACGTGCAGGTATTCATAATATTATGCTCTGCAAAGACAATAAACGACATATCCAAGAAATCGAAAAAGATTACCTTAAAGGCCTAAAATTTCATTATATTGAAAAGATGAGCGAAGCATTAAATTTGGTGCTTTAAGATTTTTTTCGTACATTTGCAAACAATATCATATTAACCAATACAACAAAAGTTATGAAACGGTTACTTACAGGCCTCACGTTGGTGTTGTTCACCATGACCTTAACAGCTCAAGACAAGGCTTATCAAAAAGCAGATGCAGCGTACGACATCGGTGATTACAAAGAAGCGGCTACTGCTTATGAACGTTTGGCAGAATCGGCCGAAAAATCTAAAAAAGGCGTATCTTATGATGTGAACCATGCCTACACCCGTTTGGGCGATTGTTATGTGCGCATGGGGGAATATGTGAAAGCCGAAGCTAATTTTGTGAAGGCCTATAATAAAGGCGTTAAAGGCACCGCTTTCTTTATCGGCTATGGTAATGCGTTGTTGGCTAATGGAAATCCATCAAGAGCGCAATATATGTACGAACAGGCTTTGGCAATAGAGCCTGAAAATGGAACAGCCAAAGCAGGTCTTGTAACCGTACAGTATTACCAAATCGAAATGGGGAATCCCAAAGGAAAAGACAATCCATTAACTTTGGATGTAAAATTGAATGCGCCCGGCAATAACCAGTATTGGATAGCGTGGTTCAAAGGTTTGCTGGTATTTTCGTCGGATCGGGCATCGCTTAGAGGTAGTCAGGAACCGGCATCCTCATCGCGGTTGTATGATGTGCAACCGATTAATCCGGAAATGACCGATTGGAATCCCTTGAAAGAATTGAAAGAAGTCAAAACATCCGCATCGGATATTGCATTTGCTTTCGATGAACGAACAACAACGTATTATGTGTCACGTGTTCAAAAAAGCAAAAAGTTCGCAAACTGTAATATCTATGCCTATTCAATTGACTTGAAAGGCCGGTTGATGAAAAAGCCATTGCCCCAATCGTTTCACGACAATGAGGCGCTCATTGCGCATCCCACATTGAGTTCTGATGGTAAAGTTATATTTTTTACTAAAGCTAAAGCCGGACAATCGGATATTTACATGGCTAAACGAACAGGTAACAACACTTGGACGGTACCTGAATTGGTGTCGACCATTAACACCGAAGGACGGGAGGCCTATCCGCAACTTTACCACGACACCTTGCTGTTCTTTTCATCCAACACCCATCAAGGGATGGGCGGAATGGATGTTTTCTTTACTAAAATAACGCTTGATGGCGCTATTCACGCTATTTCGGAAAATAGTGATCTGAGTAAAATCAAGTTTACGGAGCCGATTAACCTTGGCTCGGCTATCAATTCGGGTTCAGATGATTTTTCATTGTTGATGAAACCGAACGGAAAAGGCGGATTTGTGATTTCTAATCGTAAGGTGAATGATAAGCGCAATAACTGCTATATTTACAGTTTCCCAAAAGAGCCTTTCAGACTCAGCGAAGCACCGGGTTTAGCGCCGGTTTTGGCAACAGCTACTACGGCACCGCTACAGACGGTAGTGGCACCAACTCCAGTTCCTGTACAAACCGCAGTAACGCCTGTTGCTGCAGTTGCTCAACCTGCTACAACGCCTCAACCAACGCCTAATCCTCAACCAACATCTTCTGCCATAACTCCTGCACCACAGATACAAGCAACGCCGGCCGAGACTAAAGTGATTACACGGGTGGATACAATTTCAAAAACAGATACGGTTTTTATCGAAAAATTAGTTCAAACACCGGGCAACGATCAAGCCTTATTGTCGCAATTGCAAGAAAAGGAGGCGCAGTTGAACAAAATGCAGCAAGATTTGGCCAATGTTCAAGCAGCATTAGCCAATAGCCAAAAAGCTAATCAAGCACCGACACAACCTCAAGCGCAACAACCCGTTCAGCAACCTCAGCCGATTAAACAGCCGATACGGATTGCACAACAACCAAAGCCGCAACCTCAGCCCCAACCGCAGCAGCAAGTACAACCTCAGCCGCAAGTTCAACCCAGAGCACAAGAAGCCAGACCTGTGCCTGTGCCTGTTAAGCAACCGGAAGTACTGCCTGTAGTATCGCCAACCGACCCCGAAGTGCGCTATCGTGTTCAACTCTTGGCGAAAAGAGAAGAAATCACACAAGTTGAATTTGATGGTTATTTCTCGCATTTATTTGCTTATATGCCGGAATTGAAAATGGAAATCTTCTACAATGCCGATGGCTATTACCGGTATGTTACAATCCCGTATTTGACATACGCCGAAGCCGAAGCCGTTAAAAACAGAATTAAAGAACTGGATTCAACGCAAACGTGCTTTATCTCCACTTACAAAGGTTCGGTTCGTGTAAAAATTCAAATGTAAACAGACATGGAACTTGTATATTGGATACTGTTAATTGTATTAGGATTTGGCCTGCTGTTGTTTGAATTGTTCATTGTGCCGGGCACGTCCGTGATTGGCCTCGTTGGTTTTGGTGCTGCGGGGTATGGTGTTTATCGCATTTTTACTGATTTAGGCACGGTGGAAGGATGGATTGCGTTAGTGTCTGTTTTAGTGCTTGCTGTTGGCTTGGTGTATTGGTTTTTGAAAACCAAATCGTGGAAAAAAATCATGCTCGACGATAAATTGGATAGTAAAGTGAACGTTATCGACGAACAAAAAATTAAAGTAGGCGACGAAGGTAAATCCCTGTCTCGCTTAGCGCCGACAGGACAAGCTATGTTCTCCGACGAACTGTTTGAAGTGCAATCCATGGATGGTTTCATCGACCCAAAAACGCCGATAAAGGTTGTAAAGATAGAGAATAGCAAGATTTTTGTGGTAGGGGCATAGTATCTCTTTCTTGCAAGACATCTTGAGCGAAGAATTGATAACACTATAATAATGCCTATGAAAGCAAAAACATTTTTCACAGGACTTCTCGGCTCTTTGCTATTCATTTGTTGCGCCAAAGAGCCGCCCAAACTACCGGAAGCCACTCAAGAAGGGCTTTCAACGTTTGGTTGTTTGGTAAACGGCGAGTTGGTTATTTACCAAAAGCAATATGGATTTAATCCGCCTAAACCTTATGGCGAACTACATGAGGATGGTCGGTTTAGACTTGCAACAGAAGTTGAATATGGACATGCATTTACATTCTATATATCAAACCCTCAATTGGGATCATGCCAAATAGATTCTGTTTTCTTTGAGGTATATTCGAAGCCGTATTATTACGTAGCGCGCGGAGTGCAGCAAATCAATTTTACAAAATTTGAGGAGCATATTGCATCGGGAACCTTTACGTTTGAAGCCGATGCTTACGATAATCAAACGCATCAAAAGATTCCCGATCGCAAAATCTATGTTACGAAAGGGCGTTTTGATGTCGGCATAGATCCTTCATATTGGTATTAATCCTTAAAATACATGCAGATCATGAAACGAGCCATAGTTTTAACAGGATTTATTTTAGGAACTTGCTTACTGTTTGGGCAGGATACCGTCCAAATAAATATACCCGAAAATCACAAAAAACAATTTGTATCGCTATCTTTCTCGCCATTCAGTTTGTCTTTACAAACCCTTCAAATTTATCTTCCGTTTGCTTATTCCAGTTTTAATGTTGTGCAGGGCGAATTTGGGGTGAAAGGGGTGGTATATGAGCCTCATAATTCGGGCTTGTTCACGATTGTTTTCGGTCGAACAGTTAAAGAACGGCTGGATTTAATTGTGAATTTATCGTACCAGCAGTTTTGGCGAGAATGGGATTTGTATGTCGATGCTCATTCGCCACATTATTACACCGAACGGTTTCACTATTTTCATGTATTGCCCGAAGTGAGGTATAATTACTATCAAAAGAAAGGCGTCAGTTTATTCTTGTCGGGAGGAGTTGGTATAGATTATTTTCGCAATGCGCCAGGGCGATACAGCGATGTTATAGATACTATTAATAGCATTGGTTTTGCGTATCAATTATGGTTATTTGGCATACAGGTAGAGCCACAAAAAGCAAAAGGTTTATCATTCCGAACAGCGGTCGGTTTTGGAGCAAGAGGTGCTATTGAATTTGGGCTTGGCTATAGATTTTAACCATAAAGAACGAATATGCAACTGCCATTTTGACAGGTTTTATCTTTGCGACATGTGTCGCAACCGACTTTTTACCCTATTTTGCACTTGCGACATAAGTCGCAACTGACATTTTGTCCTGTTTGGCCTTTGCGACACAAGTCGCAAATAGCATTTTGTTCTATTTTATCCTTGCGACACATGTCGCAAGGATGAATTTACCCTTTTTGCCCCTTGCGACATGTGTCGCAAAGGTTTTTTTATGTCATTTTTTTTTTGTACCTTTGCCCAATGATTCAGATAGAGCATTTAACCAAAACATTTGGCGCATTGACGGTCTTGTCGACTGTGGAACTGACGGTGTCGCAAGGCGAAGTCATTTCGATTGTGGGGCCTTCCGGAGCCGGTAAAACAACACTGTTGCAAATTCTTGGCACGCTGGATACGCCAACATCCGGACAGATTAATATTTGTGGCGAAAATCCGTTTCTATTGTCAAACAAGAAACTGGCTAATTTTCGGAATAAAAATCTGGGCTTTGTGTTTCAATTTCATCATTTGTTGCCCGAATTTTCGGCTGTTGAAAATGTGATGATACCGGCCATGATTGGACGAATACCCACCGCCAAAGCACATTCGGAAGCGATGCATTGGCTGGATTTCTTTGGTCTTTCCGACCGGGCGCAACACAAACCGCATGAGTTGTCGGGTGGCGAGCAACAGCGTGTGGCTGTGGCCAGAGCGCTAATCAATAAGCCACAAATTTTATTGGCCGATGAGCCTTCCGGGAATTTGGATTCGGACAATGCCGAACGTTTGCATCACTTGTTTTTACGCTTGCGCGAAGAGTTTGGGCAAACCATTATTGTGGTTACACACAACGAACATTTGGCCGATTTGGCCGATCGCAAAATTTGTATGAAAGACGGTCGTATTGTGTAGGCGAAGACTTACAACATCACGCCGATGCGAACACCAAACAACAGCGCTACCCCCGAATAATCGTAGCCTAAAAAGGAGCGGTCAAAATGATCCAACCCATCGCTGGACGAGAGTTTCGTGAAGCGATACCCCAAGCCATAATACAAGTCGATGAAAAGATACGGATATACCCGAAAGTACGAGCCGGATAAGATGTTTGGACCATACTGCAAGGCTTTAGATTGATACATCCACAGCTTGGTTTTGCTCGTATTGTCGAACGCATAATTTTCGTAGGTGTTTTGCGTGAATTGTCCGCCAACTCCGAAATACAACGGAGTTTTTCGCAAGAAATATTTATAGGTAGCCACTAATCCAAAGCCGTTTTGTTCCTTGTATTGCTGCATGTCTTGAACATAGTGCGGCGCTAATGTAATCCAATGGCCTTCGGTAATTTTCTGATCAAATTCGATGCGCAATTGGTTAATGCTCAAATATTGCGGTGAGAGCATAACGGTGGATTTGCCGTCATGAATGCTTTCGGTCAGCCGCACTTGCGCC
>JAITVC010000011.1 GCA_031286005.1 Bacteroidales bacterium | reverse complement strand
GTCTTTACACACTAATAAATTGCGAAAATGTTCGCCCAATCCGATGATGAAATGCTGTCCCTCAAAACCCCTATCCATAATTTCGTTGAAAATACGCAAACAATTTGGTAAATCGCCTTTCAGAAAAGATTCCACGATTTGGAAATAGTAATCGTAATCCAAAACATTCAAATTTTCAATCACCGATTGATAGGTAAGATGATTTCCGGAGAAACTCACCAATTGGTCAAACATTGAAAGCGCATCGCGCAAACCGCCATCGGCCTTTTGTGCAATGATGTGCAAGGCGTCAGGTTCGGCAACAATGCCTTCTTTTTGCGCAATTTTTGCCAAATGGTTAGCAATATCTTCAATCTTGATGCGTTTGAAATCAAAGATTTGACAACGGGATAAAATCGTGGGCAAAATCTTATGTTTTTCCGTTGTGGCGAGGATGAATTTTGCATAAGCAGGCGGCTCTTCCAAAGTTTTCAAAAACGCATTGAACGCAGCCGTCGAGAGCATGTGCACCTCATCAATAATGTAGATTTTATATTTTCCCACTTGTGGCGGAACACGCACTTGATCAATCAAACTGCGAATATTTTCCACCGAGTTATTGGATGCGGCATCCAGTTCGTGAATATTGTACGATGCATTATTTTTAAAACTCTCACAGCTTTCGCAAACACCGCAAGCCTCCATGTTTTCGGTTAGATGAAGACAGTTAATGGTTTTCGCCAAAATCCGTGCGCAGGTGGTTTTACCCACGCCTCGCGGCCCGCAAAACAGAAATGCTTGCGCCAACTGCCCACTTTTAATTGCGTTCTTCAATGTGGTGGTAATCGCCTCTTGCCCTACAACCGTATCAAATGTTTCGGGTCTGTATTTTCGCGCAGATACAATATAATTTTCCATAATCGTTCTAAATCTATGCTGCAAAGATACGAAAAAAAAATGTTATTTCAATTTCAAGACTTCCATCAACTCTTCTTTGCTCGCCTCCTCTGATTTCTCCCATATTTTTTTACCGTCTTTAAACACCATTAAATACGGCACGCTTTTGATGTTTTTTTCTTTTACCAACAAGCGATTTTGATCAAAATCTACGGTTAATAATTTGAATTTACCGGAATACATTTTTTCTAACTCTTGAACTATGGGCAACATTTTCCGGCAAGGTCCGCACCATGGTGCGTAAAAATCCACTAATACATATCCCTTTGCAGAAATGGCTGCATCATAATCCTTCAACGGCAATTCGCCTTTTCCTGAAAGGTCTTGAACAATAGGCATGCCGAGTTTCGACCAAGCATTAATACCGCCGTTGAGATTATAAACCGTCTTAAATCCGGCTTCTTGAAAAACAGTCAACGCCGATTTACTGCGAGCGCCCGACAAGCAGTAAACCAAAACCGGTTTGCTTTTGTCTAATTTGTCTATATTTTCTCGAAAATTGGCGCTGCGAAAATTCATGTTTTGTGCACTTGTAATTCTGTGTTTTTCAAATTCCTGTGGCGTGCGAACATCAATTAATTGATCGCCTTTTGAAGCAATTAATTGTTTTTCAAATTCTTCAACAGAAACGGTTCGGATTTGCGCAAACAGCCCAGACAGAAGAAACGAGAAAATAGCGGTAAGGATGATTTTTGTTCTCATGATAAATGTTTTTGCAAAGATACAAAAAAAATTCCGAATACTCAGAAATGTTAATGATTTTTAACACTTTTAACAACAAATATCTAAAAAAATTCATTTCCGGAACTGTAAAATGCTTATAATTTGCAAATTGCTGTTTCAATTATTGTGTAAACAACTGAATGTTATATAATTAATTTTGCTTTCTTTGCTGTTTGTTTGCTATTCCTTTGCTATTTGTTTGCTATTTCTATACTCTTTTTATACCCATTCTTCGACCGTCCTATATCCTTTCTATATACCTGCGCTATACCTACGCTATACCTGCTATACCCCTTGTATACTTTTGTGCAAAGGTGTGAAAAATTTTATTTCCAAATGGGTTGGCTTTGCCAATCGGTAGGAAAACCCATTGCTCGCATTTCAATGTTTGGATATTTTGCCAATAATGCTTTCAGTTTTTGAGAGAATGTGTTGTTGGGCGAAACAGTGAAAAGCAAATATTTGATAATGCAAATGCGATAGTAAATCCGTTTCATATCGGTTGTTGAACTGTCTATCCATGGATATTCGGGATTTTTTATATCAGCCGGTGTTACCAAATGATCTTTGTTCCACGCTCTGTTAAGTGAGCGTTTATGGTGCCGAAGATTTGACCATTCTTGGTTTTCAAAGCGTAGAAATGGGCGTTTTCGTCAAAAATATGTTCATCTTTTTTTATGTACGCCTCTATTTCCTCTGCAGGCGCAGAAGTTTGCAAATGATGTTCGTAATTGATTTGTACTACGAACTTGGTAAAGTCCGTTAAATCCTCTCGTTCGATTTTCCATAAATCAAACGCTTCAAAATTTAGCAATAGTTTTCCCATAAATGATATAGTTTTGGTCTGCAAAGATAAAAAAATTATTTTGAAATGACAGTGTTTGGTCTAAAAGATATTTTTCGAGGATTTAATGTGCTTATTTTCAAATGTGAGCTTTTTTGCAAATGACATCCAAAATATCTTTTAGGCCAAACTTGCTAAAAGTCATTTTATTTCGTAACTTTGTTCCCTAAAATTAACAAAACTAAATCTAAACTTCAAAACAACAAACGATTTACCCAATACCGTTTTTTTGCAAGCCTCGCCAGCTTGGATTAAAACAAAAAGCCTTTCTTGCGGGCTTTAAATGCAAGAAAAAAGTTTAACCACTAACAATTAACAGGATTTACAAACCTCTAAACCAAAGAAAGGAAACAAGAAAGGCGAACACAAAGATACAAAAAAAGTTGCATATTGCAAAGTGAAGTATGCAACAGCGTGATTTTCGTTTATAATCTCACGAAAGCCCTACGGCAGAAAATAAACACTAACAAAATTTAAACCATACAAAACACATTAAAAAAAATGAAAAAACACATTTTTAAAATCGGCCTCATTGCAGCATTTGCAACGGCCATAACCTTTACCTCGTGCCAAAAAATGGATGAGGAAACCAAACAAGCAGTTGTAGAAGAAATTCTTTCTGTTAATTCCGTAGAAGAATACAATGACCTCTTAGCACAAGTTGAGAAAATGACCGATGAGGAATTTGCTCAATGGGAACAACAAAGAGGGTTTACATCGTTCTACACACAAGCCCAAAAAGCTTATGCGGGACTTGACATAGACAATGTGCAAACTGAAGAAGAAGTTTTTGAGTATGTGAAAAACAATGCGCAATTTTTGCAATTGACTCCTGATGGCGAAGATTATACTTTGGAAACGACACTGTCCAAATACTCTACTGCCACGCAACGTGTCCTTAACCAAGACCAAACCATTCAAATTGGGAACGATTTTATCAAAGTTTTCAAAACGGGTACGGCTAAAACGGCCATTGAAAACAAACAAGACTTGGTAAATATGGCAGACGAAGACTTTGACGTTTTGACGACAAATGACAAAATCGAAGTAACGAGAAATTTGCTACCCAGAACAAGAGATATTCTAGAAAAAGCGCATACTAGTCGGATTGAAGATGATGAAGAGAAAAATCGTTTGTATGCTGGAATTGAGATAAAGTGGCGAGTTCCTGTTGGGGATCTTATAGAGCATACCATAGAATATACAATACGTCCATATAAGAAAACTTTGGGAGTTTGGTTTTACTGTTCGAGAACTATAGAAGCGAGTATATATCTTGAGTATTCTTACACTATATTCGGTGATGTTTATCCCACTTTAGATGACTTTTCAAACTATCATTATGAAGGTACAAGTCTCATAACAGAGAAAATACAATCTTCTTACGTGCTAAGAGAGTTTGGGGAGTTAGTAGATGTTCATGGTTTCAACTGGAGAAAAATTAGTTTTTGGGCAACATCAGGAAGTATTCCCAATAAGAAATGTGTTATTAACGAACAATATTATTAAAAAATGATACCCCACACGTGCTGATGTGTCGTCCTACTCAGATAAAACGGCACATCAGTATGAGTAAGGGCAAATAGGTTTACCCAATCACAAAATCAATATTATGAAAACAATCAAATTTCTTGTATTAACGCTATGTATCGCTTATTTGACGATATCAAACATGGAAGCTCAAAATGACACAACTTTCCTAAAGGCGACAAAAAAATGGAATGTCGCAATAAGTAATTCCACCATTAATGGAGAGTTTGATAATTTTCAAATTGAACTTGAACGAAAATTTGAATATACGAATGTCGGTGTGTATGTGCAAGGTTTAATGTGGTCGTTAGATGAATTGCCATACAATGATTATACTTACCTTCCAAAAGGTGGTTTTAGTTCTGTTAATAGTAGGAGTCTGCAAGCCGGTTTTCAGTTCGTTATGCGCCTATCGCACCGTCCGGAAAGCAAATGGAGTTTTTGGAATAAATGGCGTGCGGGAGTTAGTATTTCCAGACATCATAACATTAAAGGAGGGCCATACTGGCTTTGGAATGAAAATCACGAAAAGGAATACTACATGATTGAAAAAAGCCAAAGTAAAACATTCGGCAATTTTGAGGCCAGTTTCAACGTTGGTTTTTCTCGCCGGATTTCCAATAAATTTTCTATATTTCTTGAGCCGGGTGTGAATTTTCAATTTTTAACATACGATTATAGAATAGGGAAAAATACCTTTAATATAAATGCCTTTTTCCCTATTCGTTACGGCGTTAGTTATACGTTTTGATGGTCTGCGCTTCAGCTCCGCTCAGCGACCGAGACCCGGTGGCTGAGTGGAGTCGAAGCCACCTTTCAAACAGGGCGAAAAATATTTCGCCCCTACAATCACAATCAAACAAATCAACGATTAAACGAATTAACCACATAATGCAAGTTATTAAATCCTTAATCCTCGCCTGCCTGCTATGCCTTGCTTTTTGTGGGCACGCTCAAGAAACGAAACAAAACATCTTTTTCAAACCATCGCCGATTTACAAAAAGATAACCGTAACCATAAGTAATTCGGACAACAACAATGTTTATAACCGTAAGGACAATAAATGGCGGATGCCTCTAAAATTGGCCAATGGTTGCTGAAAGGCCAAGAGAACAGTTTTAGTGGGGATATGGGGCGGTTTGACTTTCGCTGGGGCGTTAGTTATAAATTTGGAATATAATGTAAAAGGTGTGTTTTTTGGTTGATTTAGCAGAATATATTAAAATTATTCGCTAAATGTTGTTTTTTTTGATAGATTTAGCAGGATATTATTCCGAAAGAAACAAATCGTCCAACAACACTTCGTTTTGTATGGTACTCATAAAATAGGCATTATGCTTTGTTCCGTAGGTCGTTATCATTGTTATATGTACAGCCTTTTTGGTGTTGGTTTCATCAATAAAAACACCTCGTTTGTTACGCAAATTTTTGTCATAATCTTTTGAGATCACAAATTCTTTTGTTGAATATTTCATTTCGCAAAGATTAATCACTTGGTCGTTTCTATCAATAAGCAAATCAATCTGTGCTCCCTCTTCTGCATCTTTGCTTCGCCAACCCGACGTGTATGAGATCACGCCACTAATTTTTAAGGCTCTTTTAATTTGAGGAATATGTGTTTGGCACAATAATTCAAACGAACAACCTATCCACGCCTTATAAGTTGTGGAGTTGATTATTGTACTCCAATAATTACCGCTTGTTCCTCTTTTGTCTTTTATAAAATTGAGATAAAACAGAGAATAAAAATCGATTAATTGATATAATTGAAGTTTCTTTTTGTTGCTAAAGTTAGTGTTTATGGAAATAAATCCACAAAGTTCCAACTCTTCGAGAATGCTTGTTAAGCCCCCGCCATTAGAAATCTTGGAAGTTTCTACTATTTCATCACG
>JAITVC010000004.1 GCA_031286005.1 Bacteroidales bacterium | reverse complement strand
AATCGGTTGATTTTTCACTATAAATAATAAATATGATACCAAATTTCATCACCCTAACCAACGAAAACATCGCCAAAGAGCACATCTGTTGTGCCTTTTCCGATAAGAAATGTGCGGAAAGTTACGAAGCAAAAAAAGCATGGTTAGAAAAGGAATTTGATAACGGCTATGTGTTTCGTCGGCTCAACGAACGTGCCAAAGTCTTTATCGAATATGGCCCGGCAGAAAAAGTATGGATACCGGTTGATGCGCCAAATTACCTCATGATAAATTGCTTTTGGGTTTCCGGACAATATAAGGGGAAAGGTTATGCAAAAGCATTATTGCAAACGGCTGTTGACGATGCGAAAGCGCAAGGTAAAGACGGACTTGTTACCGTTGTCGGAACAAAAAAATTCCACTTTATGAGTGATCCGAAATGGCTGTTGAGACAAGGATTTGAAACAGTTGAAAAATTGCCTTACGGATTCAGCCTGTTAGTTAAGAAACTAAATCCAAAAGCAAAAAATCCGACATTCAAAACATCCGTGCAAAGTGGCGAATGTCCGGAAAAGAAAGGTGTTGTAGTGTATTATTCAAACCGCTGTCCGTTTACAGAATATCATGTGAACACGGAATTAATACAAACCGCAAAGAACAGAAAACTGCCTTTGAAAATAATCAAACTCGAAACAATGGAACAAGCACAATCTGCACCGACGCCGGCCACTATTTTCAGTTTGTTTTACAATGGCAAATTTATAACAACCGATGTAAGTTCTTGCATGGATAGCCGGTTTGATAAAATTATTGCAACAAAATTATAGCAACCATTTGGTCAAATCAGAAAATAATCGTATTTTTGTAATGTGTTTGCGCAATCAAAATAAAGATAAAATAAAAATAAACAAGCAAATTATGAGTAAAGTATTAGTTATCGGAGCGGGAGGAGTATCCACGGTTGCGGTTCACAAAATGGCGGCTAATTCGGATGTTTTCAACGAAATCATTTTGGCCAGCCGTACAAAATCCAAATGCGATGCCATTGCTGCGGCATTGCCGGGCAAGAACATTACAACGGCGCAGGTCAATGCCGACAATGTGCCTGAAATGGTTAAACTGATCAATGAAGTGAAGCCAGATTTGGTTGTCAATTTAGCTTTGCCTTATCAGGATTTGCCTATCATGGATGCGTGTTTGGAAACCGGTGTTAGCTACATCGACACGGCCAACTACGAACCTATTGACGAAGCTAAATACGAATACAAGTGGCAATGGGCCTATCAAGACCGCTTTAAGCAAAAAGGCATCACCGCTATTCTTGGCAGTGGCTTCGACCCGGGCGTTACAAGCGTTTTTGTGGCTTATGCTATGAAGCATCATTTCAGCGAAATTCACTATTTGGATATTGTGGATTGCAATGCAGGCGACCACGGCAAGGCTTTTGCGACTAATTTCAACCCCGAAATCAATATCCGTGAGGTTACGCAACCGGGCAAATACTGGGAAAACGGCCAATGGATTGAAACCAAACCACACGAAATTCACCAAGCAATTACCTATCCCAACATCGGGCCTAAAGAATCCTATTTGATTTATCACGAAGAATTGGAATCGTTGGTTAAGAATTATCCTACCATCAAACGTGCACGTTTCTGGATGACCTTTGGTCAAGAATACTTAACCCACTTGCGTGTGATTCAAAACATCGGCATGGCCGGTATCGAACCGATTATGTACGAAGGCAAAGAGATTGTGCCGATTCAATTCTTGAAAGCTGTGTTGCCTAATCCGGGCGATTTGGGTGAGAACTACACAGGATGGACGTCTATCGGTTGCCGCATCACCGGTTTGGACAAACAAGGCAAACCGAAAACCTACTACATCTACAACAATTGTAGCCACGAGGTGGCCTACAAAGAAACTGGCACACAAGGAGTGAGCTATACCACCGGCGTTCCGGCCATGATTGGCTCGATGATGTATTTGAAAGGCCTTTGGAAACAAGCGGGCGTGTTCAACGTTGAGGAGTTTGACCCGGATCCGTTCATGGAACAACTCAACAAACAAGGCTTGCCTTGGGTTGAATTGCATGATGTGGATTTGGAATTGTAATCTTGTAGGGGTCGAACGGCGAAGCCCTCAACGGAGTTAAAATTTTCGACCCTTACTTTTTTAAAACCAGAAGCCAAAATTAACAAATACCCCCACCTTGCTCTGATTAGAACCGTGAACGGTTATGCCGATAGGCCCTATCGTGGTTTGAACGGCTAACGAAAGACCCGCCCCCATAGTAAGGTTACTCAAATCAAACATATCGGCATAATCTAATTCGCTTTTAAGCGCACCTATACGAGCGGTTAAGAAAACATTCTTGAGTGCCTCATATTGTGCGGAGAATTGAACATTGGCCGCATAAATACCGCTTTTCTGCATAGGGAACAAACCCGCAAATGGCGTTTGATTGATAAACGGCAAACCAAACAACCCGCCTTGATAGAATTGCTGCTGCTGGCTGATATAGTTCGACGATACATCTTCTTTGCGAAGCACAAAAGTACCGCCAACCATGGCGCTTGGGTATAACGTAAGATATTTGGACACGGGAATTGCATGTTGCATATGGGCGTAGTAGGTGCCGAACTTTTGAATTAACGGCTCATCGGCCACTTTATCGTCAACACTGCGCAGCAACCGGCCTCTTAGGGTAATGACTGAACCTTGCGTAGGGAAATGTTTTTTGTTAAAACTGTTTCGGAGATAATAGCCTTGCAAATACCAATAATCGGACGATAAGATTTCGCCGGAAACACCGACATACTGTGACGAAATTGTTTGGTCGCGGAACAATCCAAAGCCCAGTGTATTATTTTTCAAGCCGACTTCTGTGCCAAGTGCAAGCCGTTGCCCAATCACGTTATATTCCGCCCGTCTTGAAACATTAGTGCCGTTTTCTTCATAATCGTAAAGTGCCAAATTACAAAATAGGTAAGACAGATAGAAAGACGGACGCAAAAATGATGGCCGTTTGGCAGAACCGAGCATCGGCGAAAAACGGTATTGCAGATCGAGCACAGGGTATGTGGACAAATCCAAGTTTGCATTAAATTCAGTGTTTCGGATCAGGAAGTTTTTAGCCGTAATCCCTGCTAAGATTGCCGGGCCGCGAATAATATCGTACCGGAGTCCCATTTTTACGTCGTTTAGTGGCGATTCTTTGACATTCAGATGCAATTCGGCATACCCTTTGCCATGTGGCGAGGTCATGAAATAATACGTTACTTTGTCATACGACAGCGAGCCGAATAAACGCTCTACGGCCTCTTCTACTTCGTTTACCGAAACCGGATGTCCGGTTTTAAGTTGAAGCCGAGCCATCATATAGTTGAGAGAGAATTTCTCGTTGCCGTGAAAAATAATGGTATCAATAATAACCGATACATCGGGATGATACGGATCTCTAACGGTTGGAGGCAGATTGTAACGTTCGGATAAACGGTCGGCCAATACTTTCAATTCGGGATAGGCTTCCCGTGCGGCAACATAACCACGTTCCAAAATGGTGTCGGCACGTCCAAAACTAAGCGCAGATAATTTGGCTAAATCCGGACGAATCATAATGTCGCAATCTTGAATATTTTGTTCGTTGATCTGTTTTCCGCTCATGAAGACAACCTGTTCAAGCACTTGGGCTAGATTTTGCATTTCGAGATGATCTTTGTACTCGTAACCAACATCCACGCCAATAATAATGTCGGCACCGCGTTTGCGCATCTCCAAAACCGGAAAATTATTGATCACACCGCCATCCACCAGCAATTGTCCGTCGATTTCAATGGGAGAGAAAACCGTTGGAACAGCCATACTCGCACGAACAGACCGAGCCAGGTTGCCGGTGTCTAAAACAGTATATTCGCCGGACATAATATCGGTGCCCACACAAAAAAACGGAATTTTAAGGTCGGAAAAATTAGGCGTTTCATAGGCTTCAAGAAAGTAATGATTAAGCATATTATCAATATGCTGTCCGTTAATCATTCCGCGCGTGAAAGTCATCTGTTTGGGGTCAAAGGCAATGCGAAGCTGGTAGGGGTCGGTGTTGGCTTTTTCCGAAATGCCGACATATTGCCGGTTTGGCGCATCGTTGAACAAATTCATCCAGTCGGTTTCCCAAATCACCGTATCCAATTGCTCCGCCGTGTAGCCCATCGCATAAAGCCCGCCAATCACGGCACCCATACTTGTTCCGCCAATAAAATCAATAGGAATATTCAATTCTTCGAGCATCTTCAACGTACCCACATGCGCAATGCCTTTTGCTCCGCCGCCACTCAAAACAACGCCTATTTTCGGACGTTCCGGCCCAAAGCGAAAAGAATCTAATTTAAAATTTTGTGCAACTAATTGGAGGAAACTCACAACAAGCGCAAGGACGAAAACGTTTTTTTTCATTTTGGGGTATTTTTCGTTGATGTCTAAATTAAAGCATTACAAAGATACAAAAAAATTATGGTTTATGGGTTATGAAAGTCAAAAAAATACCTTTTGAAGTAGAAAGAATACCTTCAGAAGTCCCTGTTTCTACCTCTGAAGTACTTATTTCTACTTCGGAAGTAGAAATATCTACCTCAAAGGTAGAAAAAAATACAAAAAGAGATGGCATATTGAGAAAAATTACTATCTTTGCATTGTAAACTTCTAATTTCAAACATTATGTTTCCTCAAAAAACCATCCAGATTCTCAAAAACGGCCCATATTTGGTGAGCGCCGACATTCCTTTGAAAAAAGTAAAGATTAATCCGCTTGAGCCTGTTCATCTGAAAGACTTCGACACAATGCCTTTTGTGCATGCCGGCTACTATGCGTTATGCCGTTGCGGACAGAGCCAAAATGCGCCTTTCTGCGATGGCGCTCATGTAAAAGCACATTTCGACGGTACGGAAACGGCGGACAAAACGCCGTACTTAAATCGTGCCGATGTTTTTGAAGGCGAAGCCATGCAGCTGTTAGATGATGACCGCTGTGCTTTTGCACGTTTCTGCCACCGTCAGCACGGCAGTGTTTGGGATTTAATGGATCAAGACGATGTAAAGTATAAACAAGAAATTGTTGAGGGCGCTTCGCTGTGTCCAACAGGACGGCTTACCGCTATGGATGCCGAACATGGACTTCATGAAAACACATACGAGCCTCAAATACTCATTGCTGAAGATCCACACAAAGGCGTGAGCGCCGGACTGTTTGTTCAAGGCGGCATTACCTTAATTGGCGCCGACGGTGTAAAATATGAGGTCAGAAACCGTATGGCCTTATGCCGTTGCGGAAAATCTCAAAACAAACCGTTTTGCGATGCCGCGCATGTGCCGCACGGATACAAAGCACATTACACGGAAGAATAAGATTGGAGTTAGGAAACGTTGATTATTCCTGATAATACACCCGTTTCACACGTCGAGAAATGCCGGTGAGGATTTCGTATGGAATAGTGTCGCACTGTTTGGCCACCTCTTGAATGGGAATTTGATTGCCGAAAATCTCAACAATATCGCCCTCGTGTGCCGCAATGCCCGTCAAATCTATCATGCACATATCCATGCACACACTGCCGATAATTGGCGCCTTTTGTCCGTTAACCATCACAGCCCCTTTTCCATGGCCTAACTTCCGGCTCAACCCATCGGCATAACCGGTTGCAATAACGCCTACAACCGTTGGCCTTTCGGCTTTAAATCGACGATTGTAGCCAACCGTCTCGTTTGCCGAAATGGTTTTGATTTGCGAGATGGTCGATTTGAATGTGCTTACGTTTTGCAGGTGTTGCTGCTCTTCGTCGTTGAAGCCCACACCATACAGACCAATGCCGATACGCACCATATCGAACTGCGCCTCCGGAAAGCGTGTGATTCCTGCCGAATTGAGAACATGGCGCAACACAGGATAGTTCAAATTCTGCATCACATAGTCGCTCATGGTGGTGAACTTAGCAATTTGCGATTGTGTGAAATCATTGGCATTCGGATCTTCTGCCGCCGCCAAATGCGAGAAGATGGAGCGTACTTTAATTCGCTTTTGAGCCTGTAAGAGGTGCATTAACTCGGGCAAATCTTCTTCCAAGAAACCCAAACGGTGCATTCCCGTATCCATTTTTAAATGAATATAGACTTCCGTTATATCCGGCATCTCATCCAACTCCTGAATCACAAAATTAAGTGTTCGGAAGTTGTATATTTCGAGTTCCAAGTTAAATCGCAGCATCTTTTCTATGGCAATCTCTTCGGGATTCATCACCATGATGGGCAGAGTGATTCCGAAATTGCGAAGCTCTACTCCCTCGTCGGCGTATGCTACTGTGAGATAATCGACATTGTTAAATTGCAAGAAATTAGAGATCTCAAAACTACCGCTTCCATAAGAAAAGGCTTTAACCATCGACATGATCTTAGTGGACGGTTTGATGATTGAGCGGTAATAATTGAGGTTGTGCTGCATCGCATTGAGGTTAATTTCCATAACCGTTTCGTGCGATTTCTGTTGCAGATATTTATTAATTTTTTCAAAGGCAAACACCCGCGACCCTTTCAGCAGGATGGTTTCGTGGTTGAGAGCCGAGAACTTAAAGTCTTTTAGGAAGGTGGAGGTATCGGGATAAAACTCTTTTTCGATAGAGAACTGCTGCGCTTGCGCAGAAATGGCCGGGCCAATACCTATTAGCCGATCAACGTGTTTTTGTTCCAGCAGGTGCGCAATCTCTTGATACAAGTCCAATTCGCTGCGTCCGCTTTGCAGCATGTCCGACAGAATAACCGTGCGTTTTGGGTTCTGTTTCTGTTGATTCAAGAAATCCAACGCAATCATCAACGAGTTGAAATCCGAGCTGTAACTATCGTTGATAATCGAACAATGGTTGATGCCTTCTTTGAGTTCCAATCGCATTTCGAGAGGTGATAGGCTTTTCATGCCATCGGCAATGGCCTTATTCGGAATATCTAAAAGCAACATACACGCCCAGCAATGCATCAAGTTGTCGAGCGAAGCATAGTCTTGAAACGGCAACGTCATTTGGATAGTTTCGCCTTTATACACCGCAGTTACATGCGTTTGTCCATCCACAGATTCTTCCGATTGAATAAACAAATCCACATCCTGAGATTTGCGGCTCCATGTAAACAGTTGAATATCTCTGAAACTTTCCAGGGAATTGAGTCTGTCCTTGATTTCGATATGATCTGCACAATAAATCAAGCGTTCGACTTTTGTAAACAGGCGCAACTTTTCGGCTATCTTTTGGGTTAAGTTCACAAAATTGCCATCATGTGCAGTGCCGATATTGGTAAATATGCCAATGGATGGCTGAATGATCTTTTGCAGGTTGCCCATCTCGCCGGGTTCTGAAATACCGGCTTCAAAGATACCTATTTCGTGAGAATTGTTGATTTCCCAAACCGAAAGAGGTACACCTATCTGACTGTTGTAACTCTTCGGATTTCTAACCACACTATAAAACGGCTCAAGTAGAATGGATAGCCATTCTTTGACCATCGTTTTTCCATTGCTACCCGTGATTCCGATGATGGGAATATTAAATTTCTGACGATGATTTTGTGCCAAGACCTGTAAAGCGGTCAGAGTATTTTTTACGACAATAAACACAATATCATTCGGCGTTTCAAATTCTGGCAACTGCTGCACAACAAAACATTTCATGCCTTTCTCTATCAAAGGCTGAATGTATTTATGACCGTCGTTTTTGGAGCTTTTTAAAGCGAAAAATACAGCATGGTCAACGGCCGAAACTGTTCGGCTGTCGATGCAAAGCGTTGTGATTTCTGTGTTTTCAAATGTTTTCGGAAAGGTATCGGCTTTCAGAATTTGTACGATTTCGGCAATGTTAAAATGCTTGAAATTCATTATTCTCTCGTTTAAGTTCAAACTTCAAAGGATTTTTGCTCATTTCGGCATATTCCTTTTGCCACATCAGCACGTCATTAATTTTGTATAGGGTTTCTCTAAAAATTTCGTCCATATCAACACTTTTAGTAACAGGCGTTGACAAAACAATCGGTGCTTCGGCTTCAAATAAAATGTTGATGCCGTCGTATTCACGTAGCATAGCATCGGCTTGTTCTCGATTGACAAAGCAAAATCCATCGAAGCGCAAATAGCTTTCCGAAGCGAAAAACACATCAGTTGAAAACGGGCCCAC
>JAITVC010000290.1 GCA_031286005.1 Bacteroidales bacterium | reverse complement strand
AAATAGACAATGGTTAGAGGGTGTGCCTTATGTCCCAAAAGAATGGGAAACGGTAGCCTGCCCGTTTTGTGGAGAGACAAGGTATTCAACCTACGAACGTTTTGGCAATACACAACAGTACACCTACGTAAAGTGTCGACAATGCGGATTAATTTACCAAAATCCTCATCCAAAATATGATACCTCGTTCGTGTACGACGCTTACGAGCACTATGCAGAAGGAATATTGAAAAATTGTATTGACTCACAGCTGTTTTTTCGGTCGGAAAATATCCATAGACAGGAAGACGATTTGATTACGGAAATTCTCAGGTTTGATACGCAGCACTCTTCGATGTTGGATGTAGGCTGTTTTACGGGATTTTTTATTTTCAGTGCCTTGAAGCAGTATCCGAAAGTTGTTGGGGTTGATGTATCAACTCGCATGGCAAAATTTGTGGAAGAAAATTTAAAGGTAAAAGTTTACTTGGAAAAATTTGAACACATTTCGACTGATGAAAAATTTTCCTGCATAAACATGAGCCATGTAATTGAGCACATTCCTAACCCAAAAGACTGGTTAGAGCAGTCGAAAAAACTTCTGACAGAAGGCGGAATTTTGGTAATCAGCGTTCCAAACATGCTATCAATATCACGCAGATTTAAAGTGTTTTTGAAACGATTGAGACTTCGTAAAGGCAAATGGGAATCATGGCGCACGCCCGACCACTTGTTTGAGCCAACCATTCCAAGTATACTTCGGTTTCTTGACGCAAATGGTTTTGATGTTATTCACTACAAAACGTATTCGAGAAAAAAAATGGTTGACAACTCCGCATGGGGCAGGTGGATGCATCAGCATCTCTATTGGGGCTCAAACATACGATTATATGCCCAAATAAAAAACCATACCAAACAATAAAACAACTAAATATGCTATCTGTTATTATCAGTTTTTACAAAGCGTTGGACAACCTGGAACTGTTATTTTTGGCTTTAGAGCAACAGAGTTTCCGAGATTTTGAAGTCATTGTGTCTGAAGACGACAACAGCCCTCAAACGGTAGAATTTCTGCAACAGGCAAGGTCTAAATTCCATTTTCCAATTTTGCACGTTGGTCAAGAAGACCAAGGTTTTCGAAAATGCAAAATGTTAAACAAAGCTATTTTAGCTGCTTCGAGTGATAAAATCGTGTTTTTAGATGGTGATTGCATTCCACACAAGCATTGGGTTAAAAATTATAATAAAATGATTCGTGAAGGCGTGTTTTGCATTGGCAGACGGGTGATGCTTTCGCAGGCGTTGAGTGCAAAATTAAAAGAGAGTAAGAATTTAGCCTATTTATCTTTTGTGAATTTTTTAAGATATGGTGTTGATCGTAATCTTAAACGTGCTATCTATTTGCCATTTCTGATTTCTTCTAAAAATAAAGGACATAATCGAGGTGTGTTGGGTTGCAATATGGGCGGTTGGAAAGATGATCTATTGGTCTTAAATGGTTTTGATGAAGATTATCAATTAGTCGGAACAGGCGAAGACACCGATCTTGACTGGCGGTTGCGTGCTTCGGGTGTCATCCGTATTCAACCTGTATTTTGGCAGTGTATAGTCTATCATTTATATCATAAACCAACTCATTATGCAGATTGCAAGGAAAGTGTCATCAACCATGCTTTGATGGTAGAGAAAGAGAAAGCAGGACATTATGCTTGCCTTAACGGAATAACTAAAATTACGAAATAAGATATGAAAATAAGTGGATTTACCTTTGTGCGCAATGCCGTAAAATTTGACTACCCTATTGTTGAGGCGATTACTTCTATTCTTCCGCTATGTGACGAGTTTATTGTGTGCTTGGGTAACTCTGACGACGGCACAGAGGAGTTGATAAAAAGCATTGTTTCGGACAAAATAAGAATCGTGCATTCCGTGTGGGATGACACATTACGCGAAGGAGGGCGTGTGCTTGCCGTAGAAACCAACAAGGCGTTTGATGCCATTTCGCCCGACAGCGACTGGGCTTTTTATATTCAAGGCGATGAGGTGGTGCATGAAACATATTTGCCTGTCATTAAAACGGCTATGGAACGGTATAAGGACGACAAAAAAATAGATTGTCTCGTGTTTAAATATCTGCACTTTTACGGTAATTATAAGTATGTGAGCGACTCGCGCAACTGGTACCGTCGAGAAATTCGTGTTATTAAAAACGATAAAAGCATTCGCTCGTTTAAGGATGCACAAGGTTTTCGACGCAACGAAAAACATTTGAAAGGTAAATTGATTGACGCCTATATTTACCATTATGGCTGGGTGCGTAATCCGTATTTTCAAACTGCGAAGCGCACTAACTTTGAAAAACTGTATAAGCCTGATGAAAAACTAACTGTGAAAGCAAGCGAGTTGCACGACTACAATAATACGTCTTCGTTGGCGTTATTCACAGGCACACACCCCAACGTTATGCAGGAACGCGTTTCCGCAATGGATTGGGATTTTGAATTTGACGTAAAAAAGAAAAACTACACACTAAAGGAAATCGTGCTAAACTGGATTGAACGAATAACGGGAAAGCGTTTGTTTGAGTTTAGAAACTATGACTTGGTGTAGTTTTTAAAAAGTCAATGAGTTTGTTTTCGTTTTGTTTATTATTGAATTTTTGGATAGCGACTTCTTTGCCTTTTTGTCCAAAGGTCTCCCGTAAAGTTGGATTATTTACCAATGTTTCTATGGTATTAGCCAACAAATCTATATCGGCAAAAGGGATTAAGATACCGGTTTGCTGATGTTCTATCAATTCGGGGTTGCTGCTAATATCAAAAGCTACAACCGGTTTTGCATTTGCCATAACTTCTGCAATGACATAGCCAAAACCTTCCCAACGTGAAGGTAGAACAAAAATATCAATAGATTGTAAAAACTGTTTGGGATCATTGACAAAGCCTATAAAATCCACATAATCGGCAATATCAAGTTGGGCTGCCATTGCTTTTAAATTGGATAGCAAAGGACCGTCGCCTCCAATCACACATCGGCAGGCAACTCCGCGTTGTTTCAGTTTGAATATGGCTTGCAATAACATATCCTGTCCTTTTTGGTGTACACAGCGCCCTAAGTTTCCAATAATTGGAACTGGATTTTGGACACGTTCTTTTTGCTCGAAAGTGTGTGTATCTATGCCGTTGTAGATAACTGCAATTTTATTTGCAGGAAAAAGGTTGGGGTTATTTTGTAGAATCGTTTTTTTGGTGGCTTCAGAATTAGCAATAATGTCGGTCAGTTTTTTGAAAGTTCTTCTATTTCGTAGTGAATTTTTGATAGGAATCGCACTACCACGACGATAAATAATTCTGCTTATTTTTGCGTAAACGGCGGCATCTACAGCTACTTTCAATTCTTTTGGCGAATTAAAAATGACAGCATCAAATTTCTCGCGAACAAACCAATTACGAATGGCGCGGCGTTTAAATGGATTGAAAAAACTGAGATTAGCAACGGCAAAATGTTTAACCTGTAAATCTTCCGCTATTGCATGTTGCCACAAAGCACCATTTTTGTCCGCAGCAACTATTACTTCAAAATCGTTTGCTTGCAATGCCTTTGCGGTGCAAAAATGCCAATTTTCGCCTCCTCCCCAAGGCTTAATGGTATTAAAAAGACATATCTTCATTTTTTGCTATCTGATTTTATGGGTTCAACATCATTATAATTTTTGTTTTCTATGTATCGCCATTTATCCAGTTGAAAATAGCTGAAGAAAAACACAAATAATACGGCTTCTACCATCGTTTTGCCTAAATATCTATCTTCTATACAGGCGAAAGCGAAAATGATGATAATGGCTGTTAGCGTTACCGAGAAACGGCGATAGCGAATCATGGCGTACAGCGGGTAAAACAGCAGGAATGGCAGAAAAAGCAGGCCTAAAATGCCATAATGATGGAAATAAGCTAAATACTGATTATGATAGACAAATCCCATGTCTACATAATATTGATAGTCGGCTTCCATAAAATAGGCTCTCAAACGGTCGGTGCCGTATAAGGGGCCTTCTCCTAAGAGCCAAAAATCCTGTTTGTGAGACAGTAGTATTTCCCACATTTTTAAACGTGCAGAGATTGATCCGCTGTCGTGTTCTTCTTGGATAAATGCTTCACTTTCGCGAATCATTTGTAGAAAACGCATCTTAATTTCTTGGGGCATAAATTCTACAATCAACACCACTGTTGCAATCACGCATAGCAATGCTGTCATTTTTTTATACCAAACTAATTTCCAAGAAAAATAAATGACCATCAAAACCAAAGCGATACTAAAACCTATTATGGTCCCTCTGTTGATTGTAAATATGAGCAAACATGCATTTATCAATGCAAGTAAAGCTATCAACCATCTTTTGGCACCTTTGTATTTTACGGCAAAAGGAATAAGCAGCAATGCCCCTAACGTTGGATAAAAGGAATAATCTTTTAAAAAAACTGTTAATTCAGGGAATTTTGTCGATACACATCCTGTGAAACGACAAGCGAGAACTTGCGATATAAGTATTTTCGGAGATTCCAGCAGTTGCGACAAATCAAAATAGGCCCAAAGCAAAAACATCCCTCCTAACGCCGTGCATACTCCAAACGCGATAATGATGCATTCAAACATTTTTTGCGTTAATCCAACACCCAGCACCCAAGCCAGTAATGCTAAAAGCAGATAAGTGAACAGAAACTCCTCAATTGCGCCATACGAGGGCTCGTAGTTATATTTATTGGGTAAGAAACTCCAAACTGCAACTTGCAAAAAGACATACAAACAAAATATCAAGATTCCGTAAAAATAATGCCGCTCGGCGGGATGCTCGTGATACCAGACCTTAAGTTCTTTGTAATACAAAACTATAAATGTTGGCACAATCAGTAAACATACCACTTTGTAAAAACCAGCATGTATCGGACCTATCAATGCCAGCGTGCATAAAAATGCCCAAAGAAACCAATTATAACGAATCAAGAACGATTTCATACACTAACTTAAGCCAATGATTCGTATATTTTAATATATTCTTCAGAACAGGTTTTCCAACTATACTTTTTGGCATATTCTTTGAGCATATCCGCATTGTTCTGCGGAGCGTTTGCGTCGTTCAAACAACGGTCAATGGTTTGAGCCATGTCCTGTTCTGCAAACGTATCCCAGTAGAAAGCCATGTCGCCGCAAATTTCGGGAATGCTCGTGAGACGAGATGCAAATACCGGCTTACCAGCACGCATAGCCTCAACAGGAGGAATGCCAAAACCTTCCGCAAGAGATGGAAATACAAAGGCTTTGCAATGGTCGTATAACCAAAACTTTTCGGAATCTTCAACCGGCCCGATTAAAAACACCCGGTCAGATAATCCGTATTCTTGTATTTTGCGGGTAATTTTTTCAAAGTAATCCTGATGGATAACACGTCCGGCAATAACTAAACACAGATTGGGCAAATGCTTCATCATATCCACTAAAACATGGATATTTTTTTTGCGCATAATCGTGGAAATAATAAACAAAAAATCCTGACCTTGAAGTTGGTCTTCAAGTCCTTTTGGCGATTGTAAAGGCAATGCCGCCGGACGTTCGGCCACACCATTGTAGATTACAGAATGTGCTATCTCAGACAAATTCATATGTTCCAAAGCATCCCGCTCTGCAAAACGAGATATGGAAACAACATGATCTACACCCGAAAGGTTGCGTTGATATTTATACAGATAGCGTTTTTGTCTGCTGAAGTCTTGATTTTCGTGCAGAAAATTCAAATCGTGAAGCGTGATGATGTATCGGCTTCTATTGTTTTTATGCCGCAAATACGGCGTATTTTGTGCCACACCATGTAGCACATCATAACGGTGAAATTTCAACAAAAAACGGTGCCACCATTTCAATTGCAAATAATGTATTCTGCTATCCGTGAACGGATGATGTTGCGGCACTAAAAATGTTACATCCCAAAACGTGTAATCTATTGTGTCGATAATAGCTTGCCCCAGCTGACGCGAAACTTCCCACAAGCCACAATATGGGCCTTGCAATTTGCTAAGGTCTACCAATAATCGTTTTTTGTTTGTTTCCATGCGTAAACCAAGATATTACACTTAAGGACGTTGATTTATTTCAAATTCAATTTCTTCTTAACCAACGGTGTAATATCATCACTTTCTGTGGAATAAAGCAATACACCGCCTGTTGTGTCGAAAATATAGGTGTATTTGTTTTCTTTGGCTACTTCTTCGATGGCAACTTTGGCCTTGTCCATAATCGGATTGAACAATTTGGCGCGTTGATCTTGAAGGTCTTTCTCTGCATTTTGTTGATATTCTTGCAAGCGTGCTTCAAGGTCTTGCAAGGCCTTAAACTTTGTTTGTTTAATCAAATCGGAATATTGATTTTGATTGGCTTGAAAGTCGTTGTATTTGTTTTGCAATTCGGTTTGTATGGTTAGCGCTTCTTCTTCGTAGTCTTTTACATACTTTTGCAATTGTTGGTCGGCGGAATCCAATTCCGGCATCATGCGCATGAGGTCTCCTGAATTGATGTGTCCAAGTTTGATTTGAGAAAAAGCGCTAAAAGAAAGTGCGATAAGAATTAAGGTTGTGATTTTTTTCATAGTATTTTTTATGTTTTATTTATTTTTTTAATAGTTGCTTCGTTTCACTCCGAATGACCTCTTGCTGTTATTTGCTTGACCCTGCTTTTAGGTTGACAGACTTATCTATAAGAGGAGCATCGCTTTGCTGTAATTCGGGTTTAATTTCAATGGTTTTCTTGTTGCTTGGTTTTAGTCCCAAATCATTTAGAATGTCATTACTAATATCTACACGGGTGTCGGCATAGAGCAGATTGGCATTGTCTGAACGGTCGAATACAAACACATAGTTTTTATCTATGGCTCGTTTTTCGATGGCTGTGTATACTTTATCCTGAATTGGGCGGATTTGCTCTTGGCGTTGTTTAAACAAATCACCTTCGGCTCCAAAGCGTTTCTTTTGAAGATCTTTTGCTTCTCGTTCTTTGTCGATTATTTCGTTTTCACGTTTCTTGCGCATATCTTCCGATAGTAATGGCGCTTCGGCTTGGAATTTTTGAAATAGTTTGTCTATTTCTTGAAAGCGTTCTTCAATTTCTTTTTGCCATTTGATGGAAAGTTCGTCAACTTCGGCAAGGGCATCGGTATACTCCGGAATATTGTCCAAAATATATTCCGAGTCAACATAAGCAAAACGTTGTGCGGATAAAATGCTTACAACGAAAGCAAGAACTGTGGTAAGGATTAATCTTTTCATGATTTTAAATTATTTAGTGATTTAATCATTTGTGTACAAAAAGTATGCCAAATTAAATGTTTTAATCAATCGACTGGTTAATGGAAAAGTGAAATTGACTTTTTTCTGTACCCGGAAGGGCATCAAAACCATAGCCCCAATCCAATCCGAACATACCCATTGCCGCTAAGAACAAGCGCACGCCCACACCTGCCGAACGGTAGTTTTGATAAGGATTAATTTTGCGGGAATTGGCCCACGAATTTCCAGCCTCTACAAACACTAAACCAAAGATGGTTGCGGCTGGATTTAACGTAATCGGATAGCGCGCCTCAAATGTTAGCTTATTGTATGCAGCGGCTCCATCATCCGGCGAAAGTGATTCATTGGCATACCCTCTCATACCGATGATTTCTGCTCCTGCAAACGAATAGCCCGACATGCCATCGCCTCCCAGTTTGAAGCGTTCAAACGGCGTAACGCCAACATTTTGATTGTAGCGGCCAATGGCTCCAAATCGAACACGGGCATTAAGCACCAAATTGGCTACCGGATTCATAAACCAACTGGCTTTGAAATTCCATTTGTAAAATTCCAACCATTCAAATTCTTCGCTATCAGACATCTCCGGTGTGTAGGTTTTGCCATTCCACAACGAATAAGGCGGTGTCATTTGCATAGATGCGGAAATATCCGAGCCTGTTTTTGGGAAAATCGCACCATCCGTTGATAGGCGACCTAAGCTGAGGGTGTAACTGAAACTCTTGTACGAACCATCTTCTATTCGGAAATACTGTTGGAAGTTCTGTGTATTGTAATGCTGGTAATTTAACGTTTGGTATAACGTGAAATACGGGTCGGGCACTTGCAAACGTTGTCCTAAACCTATTGAAACGCCATTCGTTATAATTCGTCCATACTGTGTGGTCCCACGTGTGTAGCCGGTTGATTGCATAGACGTATAGGCAGAAATGCTGAAAGCATAAGGTTTTTTCCCGCCCAACCAAGGCTCTGTATACGATGTACTAACTGAATAATATTGCGACCCATTGGATTGTCCACGAATAGAAAGCCGTTGTCCATCGCCCGAAGGAAGCGGACGCCAACGTTCTTTGCGGAAGATATTTTGAACCGAAAAGTTATTGAACGAAAAGCCCAATGTTCCCACAATCATACCTCCACCCCAGCCTCCGGAGAGTTCCACTTGGTCGGATCCAACTTCTTCCACTTTGTAAACAATATCGGCTGTTCCTTCTTCAGGATTTGGGCGTACATCCGGTGTAATGGTTTGGTCGTTGAAATATTTCAGCATGCGCAACTCATTCATCGAATTGATGAGGTTTGTACGGCTAAACAACTGACCGGGATATACACGAAGTTCGCGGATAATCACATAATCGTTGGTGCGGGTGTTGCCTTCCACCGAAACTTTGTTTATTGTGGCTTGCTTGCCTTCACGAATACGAATTTCCATATCTACGGTGTCGTTTTCAACACGGGTTTCAACCGGAATTGCTTGAAACGTCAAGTAGCCATCATCATAATACATCGAATTTATATCGCCTTGATCCGGATTGAATGTAAGATTTTTTTGCAGTTTTTCTTCATCAAATATATCGCCTTTTCGAATATCTAACATTATGGCTAAAAACTCATCGGGGTATCTTGTGTTGCCCACAAAATCAACCTTCCCAAAATAATAAGTTGGGCCTTCCGAGATATTGAGCGTGAGTTTAACGTATTTTTCATCAATCACGGTAAGCGAATCCATAATCATGCGCATATCTCTAAATCCTTTGGTATTGTACGCCGCTGCAAGCGTTTTCAAATCTTCTCGAAAATCGGGTTCCACATATTTTGAACGTTTCCAAAAGCGCACAAGGCTTTTTTGCTTCGTGCTTTTCAGCGTGCGACGAATTTTTTTGGCGGTAAAAGCCAATTCATCGGTACCCGACACCTTTCGCCAAAGCTGTTTGAAAATTCGGTAAGATTCGTTGGGATTATCCGTGCGTTTGGCTGTATTTCCGGATATTTCAATGGCTTTGATTTTAACACGCGGGCCTCGGTTCACGTCAAACGTGAGGTTTACTCCGCCGGAAAGCGTGTCGTATTTCTTTATCACGTCAATCTTTGTATTCAAAAAGCCTTTCTCACGATAAAAATTCACGCCTTTTGTTTTGATGCGATTCAACTTGTTATCTGTAATCACATCGCCGTTTTTCAGTTCCAGTTCGTCTTGCAATTTGCTGGCCTCGTATTTTTTTAATCCGGTAATGTTCATGCGGTTCATGCGCGGCAACTCCTCCATTTCAATGGTTAAGAAAATCTTGTTTTCCTCAATAGCCGTAGCATAAATATCGATATTCCCAAATATATTTTGTTTCCACAAGCGTTCCATCGCAGCGGTAATCTTCTCGCCGGGGATGCTTACCTTTTGCCCCATTTCCAAACCACTCAACTGAATCACGCTTCGAGGGTCTAACGAAGACGCACCGCTCACGGTAATACCGCCGATTTCGTAGGTTTTCGGCGTACTGTAATTCATATAGGTCTGGCTAACGGAATCCTGTCCGAAAACCGGTATCGCCAAAGCGAAACTTATCCATATCCAAAAAAATCGTTGCATCATCGTATTAAGTCCGTAAATTTTCAAGTTGTTGAGAAGTTTTTCCAAAACGCCGTTCACGATTTTGGTAGTTAATTAAAGCATTATAAAATTCATCTTTCGTAAAATCCGGCCAAAGTATATCCGTAAAATACAGTTCGGTGTAGGCCAATTGCCAAAGCAGAAAATTGCTGATACGGTATTCCCCGCTGGTGCGAATGAGCAAATCCGGATCGGGCATAAAGGCCGTGTTTAGGGCTTCGTCAATCGTTTTTGCCGATATTTCATTCGTTGAAAGCCTATGTTGTTCAACCGCTTCTGCAATGGATTTCACAGCCTCCACAATTTCCCAACGCGAACTGTAGCTCAAGGCTAAAACCAATGTCATGCGGGTATTCTGAGCCGTTTTGTCGATAGCTTCCTGCAAAATACGATGTGTCTTTTCATGCAAACTTTGCAAATCGCCAATGGCACGCAAACGAATGTTGTTCTTCATCAGCGTTGGCGTTTCGTTGTGAATGCTACGCACCAAAAGATTCATCAATGCGTCTACTTCTTCTTTCGGACGGTTCCAATTTTCGGTTGAAAATGCGTAGAGGGTTAGAAATTCAATTCCTATTTCCGCCGCAGCTTCTACCGTTTCACAAACGGCAACAGCGCCTTGCTCATGTCCCAAATTTCTTTGCTGCGCCCGTTGTGCAGCCCATCGCCCGTTGCCATCCATGATAATGGCTACGTGCTTTGGCAAGCGTTCGGGTTGTATGTTAGCTTTCAGATTATTTTCCATCGTTTAATATTCCATCGAGCGTTTAATCCTATCTACTGCGCTTTGTTTGTTCGCCGCACAGGGTTCTTGGCGAGGGCGTCCGATCCGAGCCGTTAGTGTAACACCTGCAAACGAGTACCAATCCGTCTTCCCCGCACTGCCACGCATTGAACCTTCAACGTGTTTTTGGTCGGCCGCAACAGGATCTGCGAAGTATGCCGCTTGGTTGCCTCGCTCCGACATTAGACTGCTTTGACTTACATACGTGCCGCCCACATCATCGATATAATCAGTAAAGGTTTTACGCATACCCCATTCTACACCTACACAGAAAATACGATTCAAACTGTATTTAAAACCCAAGCCAAACGGCAAAGAAATTTGCGTTGTGCTATATGGTTGTTTATCGGGATAGCTTGATAAACCTTGTCCTTCAGTGCTCAACGGCGCCAAGTCAATCCATTCGTTTTTTGCTAACAATGCGTTATAGTTAGAGGCTTGCGGATTGAATGAAAATACGGCAATGCCTCCAAACAAATACGGCGAAAACCGATAGCTGCGATTACTTCCTGTGAAATACGGCAAGAAACTCAACTCGGCCATCATCGAAAATTCGGCAATCTGCGAACGGAAACTTAAATTCCTGTCCAATCTATTGTATTTTGCATCATCTGCTTTCACTCTGCCCCAAAGCACATTGCTTCTCAACGTCCATCGTGTAGAGAGATTGTAGCGGTAAAGAGCGCCAAAAGCCGGTTGTGTTTGCGAGAATAGTCCAGCCGGATTAATATCGCCCAAATAGAACGAACCGCCAGCAAAAACGCCCATTTCAGACCGTTGTGCCTGAACTGATGATAAGGCTAAAAGCCCCATACAAACGCCTAAAATTAATCTTTTCATAGGACATGATATAGCTTGCAAAGATACAAAATATTATTGATATTGGCAAATTGGGGGGAATTGGGGGATAATACTTGGTATTGCGAGGGGTAAAAGGGTACGGGGTGCGGGGTGGCGGGGTGCGAGGTTGGGGATAGTGTGTACATAGCTTGGGGATAACCTATACATAACTTGGAGTGGAGGAGTAGTGGAGGAGCTTCGAACATGGTTATGTCTTGTAGGCTATTTGGGGGTATGAAATAGATATGTGTGATGG
>JAITVC010000283.1 GCA_031286005.1 Bacteroidales bacterium | reverse complement strand
CCCAACCCGGACAGCAGGAGGTCAAAATTGGCAGTTTCACTGATTTATCGCCTTTCAAGAAACCATCGATACGACCTAAAAGTTCCGTGCCTTCTTCCATAATGGTAAGGTCGGCTGCAAAATCCGTATCAAACACCGCATTGAAACCCAAACGGCGCAAAGCAGCGGCCATTTTTCCGGTAACAATGGTTCCGGGTTCCATGCCAAACTCCTCGCCAAGCGCAACACGAACGGCAGGAGCAGTTTGAACGATAACAGTTTTGGATGGATCTGATAATGCGCGGATCACTTTTGCAGTATGATCAACTTCGGTCAATGCGCCGGTCGGACATGCTGTAACGCATTGTCCGCAATATGTACACGGTGATTTTTCCAAATTCATTTCAAATGCAGGCGCCACAACGCTTGTAAATCCACGATTTACGGCCGAAAGCGCTCCGACGGATTGAACTTGATTACACATCGTTTCGCAACGACGGCACATCACGCATTTGTCCACATCACGAACGATAGACGGCGACATATCTTTGCGATAGGTCGATTGTTCGCCTTGATACGGAATTTCACGAATGCCTAAACGTTGTGCCAACGTTTGCAATTCGCAGTTACCGGCTTTTTGGCAAAGTAAGCAATCGGCAGGGTGGTCTAAAAGAATAAGTTCGACTACGGTGCGGCGGGCGTTGATAACACGCATAGTGTGCGTGTGAACGACCATATTGTTTTCGCAGTCGGTGGCACAAGCAGGCGCCAAGTTACGGCGGCCTTCAATTTCTACCACACATACACGACATCCGCCGGGCTTGTTTTCGATGTTCATGCCATCGATAGAAAAATAGCAAAGCGTTGGAATCTCAATGCCGTGCTCACGAGCCGCTTTGAGCACTGTTGTACCCTTCGCAACCTCGATTTCTTTATTGTCTATAATTAATTTGATTGTTTCCATTATTTGATGATGATTGCGTTAAACTTACATTTTTCGATACAGGCACCGCATTTGATACAAATATCTTGTTTAATGGTGTGCGGCACTTTCTTTTCGCCAACGATAGCGTTAACCGGACAGTTGCGGGCACAAGCCGTACAACCTACGCAATTTTCTTCAACAATGTGATATTGCATCAACGCTTTACATTGACCTGCGCGGCATTTTTTGTCCACAACGTGTTCAACGTATTCGTCCCAAAATGCGTCAATCGTAGAAAGTACGGGGTTTGGCGAACTTTGTCCTAATTGGCAAAGAGACGTATCTTTAATTACTTTACTCAAATTGCGAAGTTTTTCGAGAGTTTCCATCGTGCCTTTGCCTTTGGTAATATCGTCCAACATTTCGTACAAACGTTTGTTACCAATACGGCATGGCGAGCATTTTCCGCAAGATTCCTCTACGGTAAAATCCAAATAGAATTTCGCAATCGAAACCATACAATCGTCTTCATCCATCACAACCATACCGCCGGAGCCCATCATAGAGCCTGCAGCAATCAAGTTGTCATAATCAATCGTCATATCCAAATCCTTTTCCGTCAAGCATCCGCCCGAAGGACCTCCGGTTTGAACGGCTTTGAATTTCTTGCCGTCTTTGATGCCGCCACCGATTTCGTAAATCACTTCGCGAAGCGTGATGCCCATTGGGACTTCAATCAAACCAACGTTGTTGATTTTTCCAGCTAAAGCAAACACTTTCGTACCATGCGCTTTTTCGGTACCGATTTTAGAAAACCATTCCGCACCTTGATTGATGATAACCGGAATATTGGCAAAGGTTTCCACGTTGTTCACGTTGGTTGGTTTTCCCAGATAGCCTGATACGGATGGGAAAGGCGGCTTAAACGTAGGTTCGCCGCGAGCGCCTTCCATTGAGTGAATCAACGCCGTTTCTTCACCGCAAACGAAAGCGCCTGCACCATAGCGGAGTTCTACATCAAATTCAAACCCGGTGCCTAAAATATCTTTGCCCAACAAGCCGTATTCACGGGCTTGGTCAATCGCAATTTTCAAACGTTCGATAGCCAACGGATATTCCGCACGGATATACACCAAACCTTTGGTAGCGCCGATAGAATAGCCGCAAATAGCCATCGCTTCGATGATGGAGTGCGGGTCGCCTTCCAAAATCGAACGATCCATAAACGCACCCGGGTCTCCCTCGTCGGCGTTACAAACCACATATTTTTGATCGGCTTGCGATTTGCTGGTAATTTCCCATTTTAAACCTGTCGGAAATCCTGCACCACCGCGACCGCGCAGACCGGACGCTTTGACAATGTCAATGGTTTTTTGCGGATCAAGTTCCGTCAAACATTTGCCCAAAGCGGCATAGCCATCACGAGCAATATACTCGTCGATGTTTTCCGGATCAATAAATCCGCAATTCCGCAGGGCTACACGAATTTGTTTTTGGTAAAATTCCATGTGTTTTGAATCAGCCACATGTTCTTTGGTTGAAGGGTCTTCGTAGAGCAAGCGTGTTACTTTACGGCCTTTGATGATGTGTTCTTCCACAATTTCGCGGGCATCGGTTGGCGTAACCCGAGTGTAGAAGGTGTTGTCAGGAAGCACTTTCACAATCGGGCCTTTTTCGCAAAAGCCGAAACAACCCGTGAGAATGACTTGAACTTCATTTTCGAGACCTTTGTCCTCTACGATCTGACGTAGATTAGTCAAAATCTCTTCGCTTTGCGAGGCCTTACATCCGGTACCGCCGCAAACAAGTAGGTGCATTTTGTAGTTTGCCATATTTTGGATTTTAAATTAATTTAGGATGCAAAGGTACGAAAAAATTGACAATTGACAATGGAAAATTGAAAATTATTCTGTTTCTTTTTTCTTTCTCTCATCAATCGCCGTCAAATCGAGCGAAACACTGTTTTACAAAGTTACAAAAAAATTCCGAATAGTTAAGAAATGTTAATGAATTTTAACACTGTTTTGTCTTCCTCTTTATCTCTTCAACCTTACTTTCCACGCAAAATCTATGCTTATTAAGTGTTCGTAAGCAAATTTGTCAACCGTATTTAGTCTAAAAAAAGACGGTCTGTAAACAATACCCATATTTACATATTCGCCCAACTGAAAATAGGCTGGAAATACCAATCCTAATGTATGGTGGGATTGTTTTCTGTAGTCTATTGTAAGCAGGAAAGGAATAAGAAACAATGCGGCATCTGTCTTTTTGTATACCCAAACATTTTTCGAGAAAGAAAGTCCGTAGCCAATTGAAAAACGTCCCATTTTGTGGTTGTTTGAGAGGCTGAAATATTCGGTAGTCATGCTTTCTCTTTCTGTGTTTCGGCTATTTTGTTCTGTTGCAGGGTTTCTTTGAGTTGACCAACCCGCGAAAAGTCCCGAAAACCCAAAATGAACAAACTGATCTTTTGAATGGTAATAGTCAAGCCCAATAGTTATTCCGGCTACACCTATCATAGATTTTTCTCCTTCATTTTCAACCACCATACGAAACGGATTAATTGTCGGCACAGAGAAATGCAAATATAATTCGCCCTTATTATTGGCTTGACCAAAATACGAATAATCGCTTGTTGCATCTGACGAATTAATGAAAATTTTGCCGGGATAAGTCCAACGCTTCGAGTTATTCATATCCACAAGCATCCCTATTCCGTAATAATAGAGATTAAGCCAATACGCACCGGAATTTCGGGGTTCAACTAAAATCGATTTTGTCAAACTATCCGTAACCGCAACGATGGGCAACAATTTTTCTTGCCGTTTAACTCTTAAATGTGCTTTATTATCGACTGTTTGAATGGTGTCTTGCTCAACAATTAGTTTGCTCGGCTCTGTTGTATGGATAGTTACGTTTTTATACGGACGATTGAAGAGCGTCGCACACGACGTCATTAAAATCGAAATGATCAATATGGAGAACGCTTGTTTCATTTTTGTGTTATTTTCCGACAAAATTACAAAAAAACTACCAAATATAACCTGCAAAATAATGCTTTTCAAAAAAAGTTATTAACAAAACAGATAAATTTTACACAAAAATCGAGGGTTGAAGGTGTCCGACTTGCGGAAAGTTTCCCGCAGGACTGCATGTTAGTTTCCGAACTTGCGGAAACCTTCGCGTAGGGCTACATGATAGTTTCCGAGTTTCGGAAAGCTCCATGCAGGGCAACATGAAGGTATCCGAACGTTCGGAAACCTTCATGTATAACAACTTGTCAGTTCCCGCCATATTATTCATAAATTTTTCGTATCTTTGCCAAGAATTTTAACAAACGAACTATGAAATCTTTTTTATCGACATCTTTTCTTTTGGCCTTGTTTTTTGGCTCGTTCTCTGCAAAGGGGCAACAAATTGACATCCGTACGAACGACGTTCAACTGACGTTGACCGTTGGCAAAGGGAACAAACTTTATCAGACCTATTTTGGTCAAACGCTGAACGAAACCGCTAATCCGGCTTTTGTTCAGCCTAAACACGAAGCCTACATCGCTTGGGGCACCGACGATTTGTTTGAACCTGCCTTGCGCATCACGCACACGGATGGCAACCCGGCTTTGGCGCCGGTTTATGTTAGTCATAATTCCTCAAAGAATGATGATGGCAGTGTTTTAACGAGAATCGAGATGAAAGATTCGTTGTATCCGGTTACGGTTACGCTGTTTTTTGCCGCCTATCCCGACCAAAACGTGATTCGCACGTGGAGTGAAATTAAGCATTCCGAAAAGGGTACTATTATATTGAGTAACTACGCTTCCAATATGCTGCATTTCGATGCCGATAAGTATTGGCTCACACAGTTTCACGGCGATTGGGCTGCCGAAATGAAGATGCAGGAAAGTTGCCTCACGTCGGGCATTAAAATCATCGACAGCAAGCTCGGCACCCGTTCGCAGATGTTCCAAACGCCGGTATTTATGCTTTCGCTGAACCATCCCGCCACCGAAACCACGGGCGAAGTGCTGGCCGGAACGCTCGAATGGTCTGGTAATTTCCGCTATCTGTTTGAATTGGACAATCTCAATTCGTTGCGAATTGTGTCGGGCATCAATCCGTTTGCTTCCGAATATTATTTGCCTTCCGGGAAAACGTTTACCACGCCCGCTTTTATCTTTACATACAGCGCCGAAGGCAAGGGCAAAGCCTCTCGTGATTTGCACCGCTGGGCACGGAAGTTTGGCATTTTGGACGGCGAGAAACCTCGCATGACCTTGTTGAATAATTGGGAGGCCACCTATTTTAATTTTGATGAGACCAAGCTGAAACGCTTGTTTGGCGATACCAAGACATTGGGCGTGGATTTGTTCTTGCTCGACGATGGCTGGTTTGCCAATAAATATCCACGCAATGCGGCCAACGCCGGACTTGGCGATTGGCAAGTGAACAAAGAGAAACTGCCCAACGGCATCGGCAGCTTGATTAAGGAAGCCAACGCCGAAGGTGTGAAATTCGGTATTTGGGTGGAACCCGAAATGGTTAACCCCAAGAGCGAACTCTACGAAAAACATCCCGATTGGATTATTAAACTGCCCGGTCGTGCGGAGCATTATTACCGTGCTCAATTGGTGCTGGACGTGGCCAATCCGCAAGTGCAGGATTTCATGTACAACATGCTCAACGACATGTTGACCAAAAATCCCGGCATTGCCTATATCAAATGGGATTGCAACCGGATGATGACCAACTCCTACTCACCATATCTGAAAAACCGGCAATCGCATATCTATGTCGACTATCAATTAGGATTATACAATGTTTTGCAACGCTTGCGCGAAAAATACCCGCATTTGCCAATCATGCTTTGTTCGGGCGGTGGCGGACGTGTGGACTATGGCTCGCTTAAATACTTTACCGAATTTTGGCCGAGCGATAATACCGATGGCCTCGAACGGGTGTATATTCAATGGGGCTACTCGTATTTCTTCCCGTCTGTTGCATTGAGTGCGCACGTTACCTCGTGGGGCAATCAATCCATCAAATTCCGCACCGATGTAGCGATGCAAGGGCGATTGGGTTTCGATATAGACATTCAAACGTTGAATGAACAGGATTTGAAATACTGTCAAGATGCCGTTCAAAACTACAAACGTCTTAGCCATGTGATTATGCAGGGTGATTTGTACCGCTTGATTTCGCCTTATGATGAAAACCGTGCCGTGTTGATGTATGCCAATGAAAGCAAAGACACAGCCGTGCTGTTTTCCTACACCACTCACACCCGTTCAGGCGAACGTTTCTATCCTGTGCGCCTGCAAGGCCTCAATCCCGATAAAGTTTACAACGTTCGTGAAATCAACCTTCTCGGAAGCGCCAAGCCTGCGGAATTTCTGAACATCGACGGCGCACGTTTGATGAAAGAAGGCTTGCCTGTGTCGTCAACACGAAGTTTAAGCAGTCGGGTGTTTGAAATCACCGAAGTTAAATTAGTCGATACCCTGTTTTACAAATAATTTTTGTTTCTTTGCCAATTCATTTCAAATCTAAATACTATGAAAAAAACGACAATCCTTCTATTTTTAGCAAGTTTATTTTGCAACGTTCAATCTCAACCACTCCCCTATTGGAAAGATGTAAACGTTGTTTCCAAAAACAAACAAGCACCCCGCACCACGTTTATGAGCTACGATAATGCTGCGAGCGCTGCAACGTTTCAATATGAAAAAAGCCCGTACTATTATTTACTGAACGGCACATGGAAGTTTTATTTTGTGGATGCTTACGCCAAACTTCCCGAAAATATCACCGATGTGGATGTGGATTTGAACAATTGGTCGGATATTCGTGTTCCCGGAAATTGGGAAACACAAGGCTTTGGAACGGCCATCTATGTGAACCAGCCTTTTGAATTTAACACACACAACCCTATTCCGCCCGTTTTGCCGGAAGAAAATCCGGTTGGCGTGTATCGCAGAGATATTGAAATTCCAGCCGAATGGATAGCCGAGCGGGATATTTTTCTGCATATCGCCGGTGCCAAATCGGGTGTGTATGTGTATCTCAATGGCGAAGAAATCGGTTACAGCCAAGATTCCAAAGACCCTGCGGAGTTTTTTCTCAACCCTTACGTTAAAGCCGGAAAAAACGTGCTTACGTTGAAAATCTTCCGTTGGAGTGTGGGCTCGTATTTCGAAGCACAAGACTTTTTCCGCTTGAGCGGGATTGAGCGCGATATTTTTATTTGGTCACAACCCATGCGGGCGCAAGTAAACGATTTCCGAGTGGTTTCCACATTGGATGACACGTATAAAAATGGGATTTTTAAACTTGAAGTGGATGTAGTTGGTCTTGGTCCTAATTTTATTTCTGCGTATCGTCCTAATCCGGTAGCAGAGATGACTCCTATTGTAAAATACGAACTTGTCGATGCAAGCGGAAAAATTATCGCCACAGAAATGAAAAGACCTGAAGCTGAAAAAACTGTTGGCCACCCTATGCGCGTCTTAGAAACGTTTGATCCTATAAGTTTTGAAACAACAATTAACAATGTACAAACATGGACATCCGAACATCCTAACCTGTATCAATTATTCATTACCATCATGGACGATAAAGAAAAGGTTTTGGAAGTTGTGCCGTTCCGTGTGGGTTTCCGTAGAATTGAAATCAAAGAAAGCGATTATATTATCCGTGCGCCAAATCGTAGAGGCGATACAGTCAACAACAAAGTCCGCTTGCTTTTCGTTAACGGGCAACCCATCAAACTGAAAGGCGTAAATATCCACGAGACCAGTCTTGACGGGCATTACGTTACGCCCGAACAAATGAAACGCAATTTTGAATTGATGAAACTGCACAACATTAACTCCGTTCGTTTGGCACATTATCCGCAAGACCGCAAATTTTACGAGATGTGTGACCAATATGGTTTGTATGTGTATGACGAAGCCAATATCGAATCTCACGGCATGTACTACACCATCTATCAAGACGACATGCGCAAAGGCGCATTGGGACACGAAGACGGCAACAAAAAAGGCACACTCGGACATAATCCCGACTATCTGAACATACACACCGAACGTTGGGAGAACATGTTTCAACGCAATAAAAATTATCCGTCCGTAACAGTTTGGTCACTTGGTAATGAAGCAGGCAACGGTTATAACTTTTACAACGGCTACACGTTGTTGAAAGATTTAGACAAAGATTTGATGAAACGCCCCGTGTGCTACGAAAGAGCATTGAGCGAATGGAACACGGATATGATTGTACCGCAATACCCTTGGACGGCAACGTTTGAGCGACAAGGCAAAACATTGTGGGATAGACCCTACGTGCCTTCGGAATATTCTCATGCGATGGGCAATTCCAGCGGAAATCTATCCGACCAATGGGAACAAATCTACAAATATCCAAACCTGCAAGGCGGTTATATTTGGGACTGGATGGATCAAGCCGTGTTAGCCAAAGGCAAGAACGGCAAGGACATTTGGGCGTATGGTGGCGATTTTGGTGTTGATCAACCGTCTGACGGAAACTTTGTTTGCAACGGTATCATTGGCCCCGACCAACAACCGCATCCTGCAATGGAAGAAGTTAAATATGTGCACCAAAACGTGGCTTTCGAGGCTGTGGATTTGAATAAAGGCGATTTCAAAATCCTCAATCGGTTTTACTTTTCCAATTTGAACGACTATACGGTGCAATACAAAATCTTGGAAAACGGGAAAGTCATCCAAAACGGCGTTATTCCCGCAAACTTGGAGGCTCAACAATCCATGCTTGTAAACGTTCCCGTGAATAAAATCAAAGCAAAAACCAACTGCGAATATTTTGTGAACTTTGAAGTGGTTTCAAAGAAAGCAGAATTGCTTGTTCCTGCGGGATATGTTGTGGCCAAAGAACAATTTAAATTACCAATTGTAGGAGAAAAGAAGTTGTCGTTCAGTACATCCGGGCCGGAATTATCAATTGCAGAAATAGAACGTGAAGACTTAGACAATGGAAATATCGAAAAAGCGATTTCCATTCGTTCTACAAAGGTAGAATTTACATTTAGTAAAACGAGGGGAAAAATTTTATATTATCGCTGTGATAACAATGAATATTTTGCTTCGGAATTTGGCATTGAGCCCAACTTTTGGCGTGCCCCTACCGATAATGACTATGGTAACAAAGCTCCGTATCGCTTGCAAATTTGGAAAGAAGCCGGCAAAGATTTCAACGTTGTCAATACTACTGTCGAGCAAGAAGGTAAAAATATCCGCTTAACCGTAACTTATCGTTTGCCGTTAGGCAATGATTATGTAGTGAGTTATTTGGTCTATCCGTCAGGGGTTGTTCATGTCGGCGTGAAATACCATCCTGTTGATGTAAATGCCCAACAACTCGCCGAGAGCGAAGGCGAAAAAACGGCTACAGAATCGGCAAGCGGCGCTTTGACCCGTGCTCGTCGTTCGGATACCCGTTTGGAAATTCCACGTATCGGCTTGCGGTTCCGCTTACGGGCCGAGATGAATCTAGTGCAGTATTTAGGACGTGGCCCTGAGGAAAATTACGGGGATCGTCAAAAAGGTTCATTCATCGGATTATATTCGACTACGGCAGAAGATATGTATGTGCCTTATGTTCGCCCGCAAGAAAACGGTCATCGCATGGATACCCGTTGGCTCACCCTAACCAACAAGAATGGAAGAGGCCTGCGGATAGAGGCCGACAGCACTATTGAGTTTAACGCTTTGCGCAATTCCGTGGAGGATTTCGACGGCCAAAATTCCAATGCCGATTATCAATGGGGCAACAAATCGCCCCAAGAGATTGCCAATAAAGACTACGCAAAAGCCAAAGATTACATGCCAAAACAAACACACGCTTCGGATATTGAATTTAGAGATTTTGTGGAAGTCTGCATAGATATGCGCCAATGCGGCGTTGCAGGCTTCAACAGTTGGGGCGATAAACCGCAGCCTAAATATTCGCTGTATGCAAATCAAGAATACAGTTTTGGATTTACGTTAATACCAACGGGGAAACGTTAATGGGGAAGCGAATAGATACATCGAAAAAAAGGCGTTTTAAAAAAACGCCTTTTTTTTGTTTGTACAGTGTCTATTTGGCAGGGACTTTGTTATATACTTGTTATGTATTTTGTATGTACAGGGTATGTACAAGTTATGTACAGGTTATATACAAGCTATCCCCAAGTCCGTACCATCTCCGTATCAAGTCCGCTACAACTCCGGTACAAAATCTTTTAATTCTTAATTTTTTTTTGTATCTTTGCAAAAATTTTTCTATGTACACCATCGAACTACAAAAACAATTAGAATCAAGAGTCGCCGACCTGAGGAGGTTTCTTTGACGTTGATAAAAAATTAGCGGCCATTGCCGA
>JAITVC010000235.1 GCA_031286005.1 Bacteroidales bacterium | reverse complement strand
ACCGCATTCACGGATTAAGTTTCCAAGCATCAAACTACCTACCAAAGGCGTTGCATCCGGCAATAGCAATGCAATGAAAATCGTTACCAAAACCGGGAAAATGATTTTCTCTTTCATCGAAACCACACGAAGTTGTCCCATTTTGATGCTGCGTTCCTTGTGAGTGGTCAACGCACGCATAATCGGCGGTTGAATCACCGGCACCAAAGCCATGTAGGAGTAAGCTGCCACAGCGATCGGTCCTAACAAGTGCGGCGACAATCTCGACGTCAAGAAAATAGCCGTAGGACCATCTGCTCCACCGATAATACCGATAGAACCGGCTTCTTGCGGCGTAAATCCCAATGCTACAGCACCCAAATACGTACCAAAAATCCCAATCTGCGCAGCAGCACCAAGCAACAAACTCTTGGGATTAGCCAACAGCGGTCCAAAATCCGTCATCGCACCCACGCCCACAAAGATAAGGCAAGGATAAATTCCCAATTTCACACCGAGATACAGATAATCTAATAAGCCTGCACCTTTCGCAAATTCGCCCCAATGCACCACTCCACCTGCAAACAAATCAGAGTTGAATATGCCTGCTCCCGGAAGGTTACCGAGCAACATACCAAACGCAATAGGCAACAACAGCAACGGCTCAAACTTTTTAACAATAGCCAAATACAACAAAATACATGCTATAAGAAGCATCACAATAGTTTTCCAACTGGCTTTGGCAAAGCCGGTACTCTCTAAAAATTTAGTAAGGCTCTCTTTTACGCTTGAAGTTTCTTCTTCAACAATAGTTTCATCAACGGTAATTTCACCGTCTGTAGTTGCCACAATTTCCTGGGTAGGTATTGCATTCTGCGTTTCTTGAGCAAATGCAGGCGTAGATACACCCAACATAAACAGTAGAGGCAGTAATAAAATATATCGAATTGTTTTCATTTTTCAGTCTGTTTTTACAAGTGATATATTATTGCAATTCAACTAATGCATCGCCTTGCATAACAGTTTGTCCGGCTTGAATATGAACGGTTTTCACCACAGCATCGCGTTCGGCCAAGATATTGTTCTCCATTTTCATAGATTCCAATACTACCAACACATCGCCGCGTTTAATCGACTGTCCGGCTGCAACCGATACTTTCAAAACACTTCCCGGAAGAGGTGCTTTAATCGTGCTGGCAGCAGCAGGCTTGGTTGGCACGGTAATTGGTTCCACAGTTCCAGCCACTTTGCTGATGCCCATTTGAGCGGCTTTGTCGGGCTTTTCGAATTCTACTTTGAAGGGCGTTCCGTTAACCTCTATTTCGGCAGCATTTTGTTCTACTTCGTTCACGGATACTTCAAAATTGGACCCGTTTATTGTAAATTTGAATTTTCTCATTGTTATCTGGGTAAATAATTGTTTAGACCATAAATTTTTGAACTCCAAGGCGAATAACGTCTCATTACCGATTTAATCGTAATGATTTCGCTTTCCTTGTCGTGCGCTTCATCATAATAGAGATGCAAAGCCATGGCGATGGCAGCGCTGGCTTCGGCCGACAAGATTTCTTCTACAAATTCGCCGTTCTTCTCTTTGGAATTGACCACTGTGCTCGGCGTTGCTGTCGCTTTCGGAACACGAACACGAGGGGCAACCAATTTACCGAATCCGCCAATCAAGAAAACCAGCAAGAGTAGTATGCAAACCGTCATTCCAAATCCAAACCACACGATGTCGAGTGCTCCACTCCAATCAATAGCTAATAGTGTCATAATGGTTTAGATTTAGAGTGGAATATTAGAGTGTTTCTTAGGAGGATTAATCAACTTTTTGCTTTGCAACGATTGGAAAGCACGAATAATACGGAAACGCGTGTTGCGAGGTTCAATAACATCATCAATATAACCGTAAGACGCCGCTTGATAAGGATTAGCAAATTTTTCTTTATATTCGCTTACCTTATCGGCGATATATTTCGCTTTTTCGTCCTTGTCGGTAATAGCCGCAATAGCACGACCTTCGAGCACTTCGATAGCGCCGTCGGCACCCATCACAGCAATTTCCGCCGATGGCCAAGCATAGTTGAAGTCGCCACGCAATTGTTTACAACTCATCACATCATGTGCACCACCGTAAGATTTGCGCAACGTTACCGTAACTTTCGGAACCGTAGCCTCGCCATAAGCAAACAACAGTTTGGCGCCGTGCGTGATAATACCTGCATATTCTTGACCGGAGCCCGGCAAGAAACCCGGAACATCTACCAACGTCAAGATGGGAATATTGAAAGCATCGCAGAATTGTACGAAACGAGCAGCTTTGCGAGCAGCATCACAATCCAAAACACCCGCCAAGAAAGCCGGCTGATTGGCTACAATACCGGTGGAAACACCGTTGAAACGGGCAAATCCAACAATAATATTTTTAGCATAATCAGCGTGAACTTCCATGAATTTACCATTATCAACAATTGCGTTGATAACTGATTTCATGTCGTATGGCATATTCGCATTTTCGGGGATGATATGATTTAGGGCGTCATCTATACGATTAACCGGATCATTACATTCCAAAACCGGCGTTTCTTCCAAATTGTTTTGCGGTAAATACGAAATCAACTCCCGAATCTTTTTGATACCCGTTTCTTCATCCGAAACTTTGAAATGCGACCCGCCCGATTTTTGAGAATGCACATCAGCGCCTCCCAAATTTTCAGCAGTAATATCCTCGTGTGTTACAGATTTTACCACTTTCGGGCCGGTAACAAACATGTAGCTGTTTTGTTCCGTCATCAAAATAAAGTCGGTGAGCGCCGGCGAATAAACTGCTCCTCCGGCACATGGGCCAAAGATTGCAGAGATTTGCGGAATAACACCCGAAGCCAAGATATTACGCTCAAAGATTTCGGCATAACCCGCCAAAGAGGTTACACCCTCTTGAATACGAGCGCCGCCCGAATCATTGATGCCGATAATCGGTGCACCTAATTTCATCGCCATATCCATAACCTTGCATATCTTCAAGGCCATCGTTTCCGACAGCGAACCGCCGAAAACCGTGAAATCTTGGGCAAACACGCAAACCGTGCGTCCTTCGATGGTACCGTGTCCGGTTACAACGCCATCGCCCAAATACATTTCTTTTTCAAGTCCGAAATTGTGACAACGATGCGTTACAAACATATCTAATTCCTCAAAACTACCTTCATCAAGCAGCATGTGAATACGTTCACGAGCCGTAAACTTGCCTTTGGCATGTTGAGATGCGATTCTTTTTTCTCCACCGCCGAGATTCGCTTGCTCGCGTTTGTCGAGCAATTGCGCTATTTTACTTTTATTCATATCTCGACCGTTTTTATTTGCTGCAAAATTCGGTTAATACGCCTTGAGTGGATTTTGGATGTAAAAAGCCAATGTTTAGGCCTTCCGCACCTTTGCGAGGGGTTTTGTCGATCAGGGCAACGCCTTTACCTTCTGCGTCAATCAACG
>JAITVC010000213.1 GCA_031286005.1 Bacteroidales bacterium | reverse complement strand
GGGGGGTAAATGTTAATTAACATTTACTTCTGAATGTCTTTAACATTGAGTTGAATAGTAACTTTGCCGTTCCATTCGTTTTCCTCAATTTGATAGCAGATATTAAAAGGCTGTCCGCTCCGGATTAAATCTTCATGTTCGGCTTGTTGAAAAGCGATACCGTCTATCGGAAAACTTTGTTTGTTGTGCTGAATTAGCGAAAGTTTGAGATGCTTTTGTCCGACTACTTTGGAATTTCCATCATCCAAAACATTTTTGGTTTCAAATATCGGATTCGGATTGCGTGGACCAAATGGTGCAAACATTTTGAGGTTTTCAAAGAAAGCTCGCGTAATGGTTGCAAAATCCAATTCGGCATCAATTTCTACTTTCGGAATTAGTTGTTCTTCGTCCGACTGAAAGGTTACAACCTCCTCAAAACGGGTACAAAATACCTCAAAGTTTTCTTCTTTGATGGATAATCCTGCCGCATACTTGTGTCCGCCCCAATGCTCAATCAAATCACTACAAGCCTCAATGGCGGCATAAATATCAAAACCCCTTACTGAACGTGCAGATCCCGTAATTAAATCGCCGGATTTGGTAAACACAATCGTTGGGCGGTAATAAAATTCCGTCAAGCGGGAAGCTACAATACCAATCACGCCCTTGTGCCACGATGGGTCGTAAACGACAGTCGTTTTGCAAGTTTTCGATATTTTCCCCGAATCAAAATGAGCTAAGGCTTCTTCTGTGGCTTTTGCATCTAATATTTTACGCTCTTGATTGTATTCATCGATTTCTTTAGCGAAAATTTCCGAACGTTCAAATGTATCGCACAACAGCAATCGAACGGCATTTTTTCCGCTCTCCATTCGGCCTGCGGCATTGATACGAGGGCCAATTAAAAATACTAAATCCGTAATAGTTAATTCACGATTGAAATATAAATTCGGATTGCCCTTGCTACTTTTTACCACATTCGAATATTTCAGAATAGATTCAAACGCAGGACGTGGTTTTGTATTGATTTGTTTCAATCCGTAATAGGCCAAAACACGATTCTCGCCTGTAATCGGCACCACATCAGAGGCGATACTTACCACCACCATATCCAAATATTCAAATACATCCGTTTCCGGAATACCGTACTTCTTAGCATACGCTTGAATAATTTTGAAACTGATGCCACAGCCCGAAAGTTCATCGTACGGATAGGTGCAATCCGGACGTTTAGGGTCTAAAACCGCATACCCGTTGGGAATTTCATCACCAGGACGGTGATGATCGCCCACAATCACATCAATGCCCACACTGTTAGCAAAGTCTATTTCCTTGTTGGCTTTGATGCCACAATCTAGCGTGATAATGAGCGTAAAATTATGCTCTTTGGCATATTCCACAGCCGACATGGTAAGGCCGTAGCCATCACTGTAACGGTCGGGAATGCGATATTCGATTTCTCTGGTTTCAAGATCACTCATATCCACACCCGGCTGTTTGGTCAAAAACGAATGCATGATAGCCACAGCCGTGGTTCCATCCACATCATAATCGCCATACACCAAAATGCGTTCTTTATTCTGTAAAGCTCGGTGAATACGTTCAACGGCCTTGTCCATATCTTTCATCAAGAATGGATCGTGAAGATGAGAAAGTTGAGGGTAAAAAAACAAATTAGCGTTTTCAACGGTATTGATACCTCTTTGAACCAATAAATCAGCAAGCGTTCGATCAATGTCGAGCTCCTTAGAGAATTTATTAATTAGTTCAATATTATTCTGTTCCCGTCTTACCCATTGTTTTTTCATCCAATTTGTCCTTATTTAAGGCAACAAAGATACGAAAAAAAATGAAGAACTGCAAGGAGACGAAATTCATAATTCATAATTTTTTCGTATCTTTGTAAGAAATTTAGATTATGCGTTATCAAAAAATAGATTCTTACGACCCGCAAACGACGGCAAAACTGGCCGAAAATTACAAATCCATTCTGTCGTTGATTGGCGAAGATACCGAACGTGAAGGACTTCTTGATTCACCGGAGCGTATAGCCAAAGCGATGCTGTTTTTCACGCAAGGGTATGATCAAAACCCTGAAAACATCATTCAATCAGCCATGTTTATAGAAGATTACAAACAAATGGTTGTGGTGAAAGATATTGAAATTTATTCGCTTTGCGAACATCACATGGTGCCGTTTTTCGGGAAAGCGCATGTGGCTTATATTCCCAATGGTCGGATTTGTGGTTTGAGCAAAATTCCACGTATGGTGGAAGCCTATGCACGCCGTTTGCAGGTACAAGAACGCCTCACACGGCAAATCAAAGAATGTATCGAACAAACGTTGAATCCACTTGGAGTTGCCGTTGTGATTGAGGCACGCCACTTGTGCATGAGTATGCGAGGCGTGCAAAAACAAAATTCCATTACAACAACATCGGACTTTTCGGGTGCTTTTCTAAAAAATGTTTCAACACGGGATGAGTTTATGCAACTGATTTCGGCAGACTTGATTAAGAATTAAATATGAAAATGGTTTTCACAAACGGTTGCTTTGATATACTTCACAGGGGGCATGTTGAATATCTGCAAAAAGCCAGAACTTTTGGCGACAAACTTATTGTAGGGCTCAACAGTGATGCATCGGTACGCCGGTTGAAAGGCACTTCACGTCCTATTCAAGACCAAGAATCACGAAAAATCATCTTGGAAGCCTTGCGTTGTGTGGACGAGGTGATTATTTTTGACGAAGACACGCCTTACGAACTCATCCAAAAAATCCAACCTGATGTTTTAGTGAAAGGTGCGGACTATAAGCCCGAAGATATTGTTGGCTACGACATTGTGAAAGCCAAAGGCGGTGAGGTGCGCATAGTGAAATTCGTTGAGGGACACTCAACTTCGAGAATTGTTAATTCATTGAGTTGTTAATTCACTGAGTTGTTTATTTCAATTCCAAAATTCGTTCCGCTCGATTAATTCTAAACTCGCCCAAACCTTTCAAGGCTTCGGTATTCAAAAGAATAGGCGCAGGAAGTTCAGGTGTTACGGTAACAGAAATATCGCTCAACGTTAACTTGCCAATTTTCAATTCACGCAGATTAATCACGGAATTAGGCAAAATATCCCCTTCTTCGTCAAAGGCATTCTCGTTGTTTTTGAAATCGTTCTTATTGATTTTCCCGGTGCGCAATAATCGCATGGCATCTTCAATGCCGATGAGGTTTTGTTTAGCAGAAGAATCATAAACAAACGTGAAACTGGTACCATTGACTACCACCGGAACTTCCGGCATACCATTAGGATTGATGCGGAACGCAATACGTTTATCCTCGTCTATATCGGCCATTTGTACTAAGTTATCCAGCGATCCGGTACTTCCTTCGGCAGGTGGAATAAAGTCGTCGCGCAGAATGCTGAACTCCGTTCTACGGTTGAGTTGATGCGCCATTTCCTGTTGGTCTTTTGGCAAACTTTTAATAAAATCGTCAGATAGAATATCGCCTGCCATCAAGGCTAACGATTGTTTTCCGTTTGTAATTGTTTGATCATTCAGAAACACACGAGGCGATCGTGAGCCGTAGCCTTTGGCCACCAATCGACCGGGATGGATACCGCGAGAAATAAGATAGTTCACCACTTCTTGCGCGCGGTATTGCGACAACGAATCGTTGGTCATGGCAATAGGACGGCTGTCGGTGTGAGACGCTAATTCAATCACCAAGCGAGGATTGCGTTCCAACAATTCAATCAACCCCATCAGCGAATCTTGATACTGTTCTTTCAAATCCCATTTGGCCACGTCGTACAAAATATCGGGCAGTACCACAGCGCCTTTCGGCAATGGACTAAGGCGGAAATCACGAACTAAATCTTTGCCGTTATTCAAGTCTACCGTAGTTTCGGTTGCATTGGCTTCCAAATAGCCCGATTTGGATACCCAAAGTTTGTATGTTACATTTTGTTTGATTTGCGTTTCGTCAAAGCGATAAAAGCCTCTATTGTTAGTAAACGCCTGCACGGAAAGTCCATCGGATCCTACGATTTGCACCAAGGCTTGCGAAATCAATTGCATCGTTTGGTCATCGCGAACTATGCCGGAAATAGTGAAATTTATACTAGGTAAAACAAACGACCAAATATCATCGCCGCCACGTCCATCCTTGCGATTGGTGTTGAGAAATCCACGTTCTTCGCCTTTCACAAATGTTACTCCAAAATCGTCGGCGCTGGAATTAACAGGCACTTGCATGTTTTCCGGAACGCTCCACTCATCGCCCTCTTTCATACTCTTAAAAATATCAAAACCGCCCAATCCCGTGTGCCCCGTGGATGAGAAATACAGCAAGGTATCCCGCAAAAACGACCAACCCTCTTTACCTGGTGTATTGATGCTTTCGCCCAAGTTTTTAGGCTCGCCGAATGGACTGTTAGCATCGCTCCGTGTGGCCATCCAAATATCCAAATCGCCATATCCGCCCTCCATGTTCGACGTAAAATAAATAGTCAACCCATTGGCACTCACCCAAGGATGCACACAATCCGCCACGGTATCCGATGACAACGGCACATATTCCGGATCGCTCCATTGCTCGCCGTTGTACGTGGATGTAAAAATCAAACAGCCGCTTTGCTTCTTGCGCACATTAGCGCAATAGGTAAAAAACACCGTATTGCCGTCGTTGATAAAAAAAGCGTCGGATTCGTTGGCCGTAGTGTTCAAGATTTCATCTTCGTCAAACAGCACCGGAGTGCTCCAAGCGCCCTTCTTGTCTTGCGATGTAATGAAAAAATCGGTAAAACGCTGTCCTGTCCAATCGTCTATCTTTTTACCGGTAGTTCCTTCCCGAGCCGATGTGAACACAATGGTTTGTTCATCGCTATCCAAAAATCGCGGCGCCCAATCATTGGCTTTGGAATTGATTTTTTTGATAGGCTCAACAATGTAACGGCTTGGATTTTTTAACCATTTGTCCGCCTCTTGACAAGATTTCAACAGTTCTTGTGCATCGCTGTCATCGGGCTGCAGCTCCAAATAGGCTTCAAATTGTTCGATAGCATCTTCATAATCGCCGTTAAAACGGTATATTTCGCCAAAATGAAGATAAACTTTCGGCTCAATGTCGTAATAACGAGCTTTGATGGCTTTCTTATATTGAGAAACGGTTGTGCGGAATAGCGCTGTGCCGGTGGTATACATTCCCGAAAGGCGATAGCATTCAGCAATTTGGTAAGTGATGCGATTTCTGGCGGCCTCATTCTTTTTCACCTTTGTGAAAGCCTTTTGGTAAAGCGTTATAGCATAATTGTACTGCGATAAATTGAACGCATCATCTGCCTTTTCAACGGCTTTTTGTGCAAACATTCCTGTTGTGAACCAAAAACTTAATGCAACCAGACTGTATTTAAAAAACTTCATGTTTCAATATATTTTTGCAAAAGTGCTAAATTTTTTTGTAAATTATTCTGTTTTAGGACTAATACCATTTTTTATTGGATTCAAAGTAACACACTGGTTACAAAATAGGTTCTGTTTTTGACTTCTGATAATACTTGTTTTTCTATATCCTTTGCAAAGGTACGAAAAAAAAATGATATAAAGAATTTTTTTGAGGTCGCAATTATAATTTTCAATTTTCCATTCTCAATTATCAATTAAATTTCGTATCTTTGCAGAAAAAATTGTATCATGTTCAATTCTATTCTACTTCAAGCAACGCAACTGGATTTTAATATCGGCATGGTTGCCCTAATTGTGTTTGGCAGCATTTTCACGCTGTGGTTGGTTTTCTATTTTATCCCTGTGGGATTATGGTTTAATGCACTCGTGTCGGGGGTAAAAATCCCGCTGATACAACTCGTGCTCATGCGTTGGCGGAAAGTACC
>JAITVC010000030.1 GCA_031286005.1 Bacteroidales bacterium | reverse complement strand
CTTTCAAATACGCCGTATCTTGCGTGTATAAAAAATGCTGATACAAATGCTGGCACAACCACGCAGCGGACGTGTTGGTAGCACCCCAAGCCGGATGCTCGCCGGGTGCAGTGTATTCCCATACATTTCCTAAAATATGCGTAACCCAACCGCGCGAATTGTAATACACTTTTGCAGTCTGTTCGCCGCTTCTGACTTGTTGTTTCGTCCATTCAATCAAAGGCAAATGCAATTCCGATAAATTCGTGATTTCGGCCGGCCAATGATTCATCTGCACGTTAATATTCAAATGATAATCGCCGTTCCAAGGCGTATTGATCGTATTACTCCAAAGGCCTTGCAAATTGGGCGGTAGTAGGCCTTTTCGAGCAGAGGAAATCAACAAATAGCGTCCGAATTGAAAATACAACGAAGCCAAGCCCGGATCGTTAGGTTCTTTGGCAAATAGTTCCAATCGTTTAGGAATAGGCAACGTATCCTTTTCGGTTTGTCCTAAATCTAAACTTACTCGGTCGAACAATCGCTTGTAATCTGCAATATGTCCGTCTTTCAGTGTTTGGTAATCGTTGGTTTGTGCAGTTTCGATGAGAGATAACGTTTGTGTTTCGACATTTTCACCGAAATAATCGGTGCCCATGCTCACTAAAAGAACAACTTCGGTGGCGTTTTGTACAGAAAGCATCGTATCGGATGCGTTAACCGTTCCTCCTTTCGGCAAAATAGCCCGTATCCGTGCGGCGTATTTCATGCCGTTTCCGTCCATTCCATTCGTGAGATGTCCGTTCATCAGCAAATCGTTTCCATCGGTACTTATTTCGGCACATTCCGGACGGTTCATGCAGATTGAAAAACTCAACGCATTTTTAGTATCAGCCGTCAAGCGGATAATGCCAATATCGTCTTTGAACGAAGTAAAAACTTCACGAAAATAAGTGGTTTTGCCTTTTTTGTAAGATGTTGAGGCAATCGCATCAGAGAGATTTAATTCCCTGCGATAATCAATTACCGGTTTTTGTTCATCTTCTTTCGGATAAACGAAATCCAACATCAAATTTCCAAGCAACTGAAAACTGCCGTAAGGATTTTTCGCACCTTTCCCGAATCCGCTTCCGGTCGGCCCTTTGAAGGTTTTGTACATCAAATTTTGCGCTTCGTCATTACGATTTTCAAACAACAACCGTCTAATTTCGGACAACGATGAATACGCATCCGGATTGTCGGTATTATGCTTTCCGCCCGACCAAAGCGAGATTTCGTTCAGCACAATCGTTTCGTGATGAACACCGCCATCGGGCATCATCCCGATGCGCCCGTTGCCCAGCGGAAACGTTTCCTCCCAAATCCGGGCAGGTTCATCAAAATGGTAAGCAACAGGCCGATTATCAGCCAGCATAGATGCGCAAAGCGCAATAAACAGAAGGGATATAATTTTTTTCATGATGCAAAGATACGAAAAATAGTGAATAGTGATTTGTCTATTCCGAGATTTTTTTGTAACTTTGAAAAGATAAAGAAAATACGTTTGCAAGTGGATAAGCTCGCTTCTACAAGTCATTCACATCGAAAACAGGCCCGTCTGTACACACGCATTTATGGCCCTCGGTGGTGGGTGTAACGCAACATAGGCAGGCGCCGATGCCGCAAGCCATCGTGTTTTCTAACGACACTTGGCACGGGATATGATGCTCTTTGGCCAGTTTTCCAACAGCCTTCATCATTGGGCTGGGGCCGCAGCAATAAATTTGGTCGATTTTTTGCTGTTTGAAAATAGGGTGGTCGGTAACCAAGCCTTTGTCGCCCATACTGCCGTCTTCGGTCATCACCAACACTTGGCCGTACTTGACATAATCTTCAATGCGCAGAATATTTTTCTTGGAACGGCCTCCGATTAAAATCGTGGGGCGAATGCCATGCTGTTGGTTCAATGTTTTGGCCAAAAAAAGTAGGGGAGCAACGCCGCAACCGCCGCCAACCAAAAGGATATGAGGTGCGGGGTGTGGGGTGCGGGGTAAATCGACCTCGTACCCGGAAAATCCGTTTCCCAAAGGAAAAATCACATCCACCGAATCTTGAGTGGTTAATTTGGCTAATTGTTGGGTGCCTTTACCTTTTTTCTGAATATAAAATTTGATGAATTGATTGGCTACATCAACGTCGTGAATAGACAACGGGCGGCGTAAGAATGCGCCACCCGAAGGTTCGATTAAAAGGTTTGCAAATTGTCCCGGTTTGATTTCGGGCAACGGTTGATCGGAGCCTAATGTCAACATAAAAACGTCCGGCGAAAGCGGTCGGTTTTCAATGACATGCAGGCGACGACTAACTTTCTTCATCCTCCAAAGCAATAAGATTTTTGGACTGTAAAAGGTTGTACCAGTTCACCAGTTTTTTGATGTCGGATACATACACTCGGTCTTTGTCCCATTCGGGCAAAACTTCGGAAAACCAGCCTTGCAGCGTTTTATTGTCGGCTTTGGCCGAAATGCTTGCTTGTTGACCGTTTTCTTTACGAAAAACAGATTGAAAAATAGTTTTCAAAGGCACATCGTCTCCGGTTGTGAACATCCCGATTTCGGCCAACGATGAAATTTTATCGGAAGCAAAAACCGGCAAGCGTTTACCATCAATGAGCGATTCCATAACAGCTCCCGTTTTGGATTGCGAGAGCATTTTGAAAATTCCGGGTTTACCGGGGATGGAAAAGTATTCGCTTAAATCCATCATTAGAATTCGTCGGAAACAGTCAATTTTTTACGACCTTTAGCGCGGCGACGAGCCAAGACTTTGCGGCCGTTGGCAGTAGCCATACGTTCGCGGAAACCGTGTTTGTTTTTGCGTTTTCTAACAGATGGTTGGAATGTGCGTTTCATAATATCAATTGTTTAATCTATAATTCAATTCAAAAAAGGAGTGCAAAGATACGAAAAAGTTTTGAAATAGGCAAAAAAATTTGTACTTTTGCAGAAAAATTGAACAAAACAT
>JAITVC010000075.1 GCA_031286005.1 Bacteroidales bacterium | reverse complement strand
ACATTCAAAATCATATTCGCCGTTTTCGTCGCGTGGCGTGTTTTCTCGATCCATAAAATAATTGTCCAGTTCGATGACTACGGGATTAAATCCGAGCACTTGCAACTGAACGCCCAATCGCTTGCTAAATGTGGTTTTTCCGGATGATGACGGGCCGCTGATCAAGACCATTTTTACATCTTTGCGTTTGTAAATTTCATCGGCAATAAAGGCAATGTTTTTTTCGTGCAGGGCTTCAGCAATCTTGATGATGTCGCTATCGGTTTTTTGTTCGATGCGATGGTTCAAATCTCCGATATACTGCAAATCCAGAACTTCTAACCATTCCTTATATTGGCGAAAAATCCGGTATAATTTGGAATCGCTATTTGCCTTAGGGCTTGTTCCGGGCTCAATCGAAAACGGTGTTTTCATCAAGAATCCGTTGCCGAAGAACTCAAATTCCAAAAATGGCAGATAGCCCGTAGACGGCAGCAGATAGCCATAAAAATAATTCACTTCATCATCCAAGAAATACACGGATGTGAAAAATTCATAGCGGGTTTCTATACTATTTGTTTTATCAATCAGACGGTGTTTTTTGAACAATTCGACGGCTTTCTCGGTTGGAATTTGTCGGCGTCGGAACAGCAGGTTGTCTTTGATGATTTCACGTGTTCTTACTTCCAGAGCATGTGCCATATCTTGGCTAATAGGGAACGGGAGATTATCGATTTCGCAGTATACACCGCCCGGCATCGAGTGTTCAACCCGCAAATTTGCATCGGGAAATAAATCCCGAATAGCTTTGTACAACACAAAAATTGCCGAACGCAAACACATTCGTTTCACTAATGGATGATGTATATCCAAAAATTCTATAATCTTCGGCTTGAAAATTTCGTAGTCCAACTCGCGCAAATGGTTATTCACAACACCCGCAATAACTGCGCCGTTTAGCGGATTTCCAAACTCCTCGTGGAGTTGTTGCAGATTTAATCCTTTCGGAAAAGATTTGGTTTCGTTCGTGTTTTTGCAGGTAATTTCAACCATAGTATTTTTTTTCTTGCAAAGATACGATTTTTTTTTGTATCTTTGCAGACTGAACAAGAAAACATGTTAAATCGTAGATTTCACCGAGAAAAAATTTTACAAAACCTATACGCTTTCTATCAAGGCGGAATTGAGGACGCACGCGTGGCTGAAAAAAACATTGAATTTGGCGCCCACAAACTTTATGAACTTTATATTCGCTTGGCTTCTGTACTCGTTGAGTTGAGCGACTTTGCGCAGTTCCGCATTGACGAAGCTCGACAAAAACATATTCCGACCGAAGCGGAAAAGAATCCGAATATGCGCTTTGTGCAAAATCGGTTTATAGAGCAATTGCGCACTAATCCAACGTTTATTTTAAAATCCAACGAATATAAGATTTCGTGGAAACAGGAAGACGAATTGTTTCGCAGTCTTTACCAACTCATGTTGAAATCCGCTTCGTATGAGGCTTACATGAATGATGCAGAATCATCTTATGAAAAAGACAAGGCGTTTGTGTGCAGTTTTCTCAAACGAAAAATCAGTAATAATTCCAACGTTTACCACTACTTTGAAGATCAAAGTATGTTTTGGGCAAATGATTTCGACAATGTGGCCTTTTGGCTGTTGAAATCGCTGAAAAAGGTTGATGAGCAATCTCAAATAATCCTTTCGGAAGATACATTTATTGGTGTGGAAGATTTAAAATTTGCCAAACAATTGTTTGAATCGACGGTCCTTCACAGTGATGAATATATACCGATTATCAAAACGTATTTAGCCAATTGGGAGATTGACCGCACGCCGATGCTTGATGTTTTAATTATCAAGATGGCGATTACCGAATTATTCTATTTTCCAAGTATTCCCGTAAAGGTAACACTCAATGAATACGTCGAAATCATTAAAGAATTTAGCGCAGAAAGCAGTCGTGTTTTCGTTAACGGATTGCTCAATAAACTCTCTGAAAATTTTATCAAATCCGGTCAAATCAAGAAATCCGGACGAGGATTAATCTAATTCAAAAAACAAAATAATTATGTTCAACACTATTCTTTTACAAGCAGCAGCACAACCTAAATCCGGTGGCGGTATGATGCAAATCGTTATGCTCATCGGCATTGTTGTAATCTTTTATTTCTTTATGATTCGCCCACAACAAAAGCGAAGCAAAGAGCAAGCCAAATTCCGTAACGAACTTCAAAAAGGTCAAAAAGTAATCACTATTGGTGGTCTTCATGGCAAAATTGTGGAAGTTCAAGACAAAACCGTAACCATTGAGGTAGAAAATCAAATTCGTTTGAAATTTGAGAAATCTGCTGTTGCGATGGATAATTCGGCACAGATTTCGGAGCAGCCGAAATAATCTGGCATGTTGCGAATTGGCCTAACGGGCGGTATTGGCAGTGGAAAAACAACTGTCGCCAAGTTGTTTGAAATACTTGGTATACCTGTCTTTTATGCTGATTTGGAAGCACACCGCATTCGTTCTCGAGCCGACGTGTCTGAACAGATTGTTCAGCATCTCGGCTCGACTATTTTAATCGAAAACCGGATTGATAAACGTAAATTAGCCGATGTTATCTTTAATGATGCGGAAGCGTTACGTTGGCTTAACAATCTTCTTCATCCGTTGGTAGAAAAGGCTTTTAATGGATGGTGCGGAATTCAATCTCAACGTCAAATTCCGTTTGTTTTGATGGAATCCGCTTTGATTTTTGAAGCTAATTTTGAACGTTTGTTTGATCAAGTTATCGTTGTTGATGCACCGCAAGAGTTGCGGGTTTCGCGAGTGATGAAACGCGAAAATATCAGTAAAAACGAAGTCTTACAGCGTATACACACACAACTATCTGCTGACATCAAACGAGATAAAGCGGATATGGTTATTATTAATGATGAACAGCATTCGTTGATAGAGCAGGTAGGGGATGTCTCGACTACGCTCGACATGACGGTTTAAATTCCAAAAAAAATCGTATCTTTGCAAAAAATATATTCATGAGAAACATTATTGCCATAGTAGGCCGTCCCAATACCGGAAAATCCACATTATTTAACCGTTTAACAAAAAGTAAAGATGCTATTGTAGACGAAACCAGCGGCGTAACACGCGACCGTAACTACGGTTTTGGCGATTGGAACGGCATTGAGTTTTCAGTCATTGATACGGGAGGCTATTTGATGGATAACGAAGATGAATTTAACGAGGAAATTCGCAAGCAAGTGGAATTGGCCGTGGAAGAGTCCGATGTGATTTTGTTTTTGGTTGATGTGAAAGACGGTATTACACCGATGGACGAAGATGTTGCCGATTTGTTACGCAGATGCAACAAAAAGGTGCTTTTGGTTGTGAATAAAGTGGATAATGTAGAACGGCGAAACGATGTTGCCGAGTTTTATTCGCTTGGTTTGGGAGAGTTGTACGAAATTTCGTCGACCAATGGCAGTGGAACGGGCGAGTTGTTGGATGCCGCTGTTGACGGGATGTCCAACGATCCGGAAGAGTTGCCCGATGTGCCGAAATTGTGTGTAGTTGGTCGTCCGAATGTTGGCAAATCATCTATCATCAATGCGTTTATTGGAGAAGACCGCCATATTGTAACGCCCATTGCAGGCACTACACGTGATGCGATTTACACCCGATACAACCAATTTGGCTTTGACTTTTTATTGGTGGATACGGCAGGGTTGCGGAAGAAAAACAAGGTTGACGAGAATATTGAATTTTATTCGGTGATGCGCAGTATTCGTGCGATCGAAAAAAGTGACGTGTGTATTTTGATGCTTGATGCAACAGCGGGTTTGGAAGCGCAAGACCTTAATATTTTCAGTTTGGCGCAACGCAATAACAAAGGTATTGTGGTGGTGGTAAACAAATGGGATTTGGTTGAAAAAGATACCCATACCACGAAAACCTACGAAGAACTTATTCGCAGTAAAATTGCACCGTTCACGGATGTGCCGATTGTTTTTACTTCTGTAACTAATAAACAGCGTATTTTTAAAGTGATGGAATTGGCTAAAACCGTTTATGAGAACAGGGCTAAGCGTATTTCTACCTCCAAATTGAATGATGAATTATTAACCCTCGTGAAAGAAACCAATCCGCCTCCTATTTACAAAGACAAGCGTATTAAGATTAAATATATCACGCAACTTCCAACGGCTTATCCGGCGTTTGTGTTTTTCTGTAATTTGCCGCAATATATTAAAGATCCGTATAAGCGTTTTGTGGAAAACAGAATGCGAGAGATGTTTGATTTTACGGGTAGTCCGATGAAACTTTATTTTAGAGAAAAATAGTATAACAGAGTGAATAGTTATTAGTTGTTTATTTACTATTTTACTAATCGTTATTCACTAATCACTAATAAAACTATGAATTATAAAGAAAATCTTAAATATATAAAAACGTTCATCTTCGACTATGATGGTGTCATGTCTGATGGCAAGGTGTGGGTTATTAACGAACACGACCAGATCCGCAATTCGACGGTGAAAGATGGTTATGCTTTGCACCATGCTGTAAAGAAAGGTTACCGCATTGCGATCATTTCGGGCGGAAAGGGCGAATCCATGCGTTTGCGTTTGCAAGCATTGGGTATAACGGAAATTTTTCAAGGCGTTGGCAATAAACGTCAAATCTTTGAAGAATATTGTGCCGAACACAACATCGACCCTAAAACCGTGTTGTATATGGGCGATGATATTCCCGATTATGAAGTGTTGACGAAAGTTGGAATTGCGACTTGTCCGGCAGATGCTGTGCCTGAAATCAAAGCTATTGTTCACTATATTTCGCATCAAAAAGGCGGCGAAGGCTGTGTACGTGATGTGATTGAGCAGGTGTTGAAAGTGCATGGCGAATGGATGGACGAGCAGGCGTTTACCTGGTAATTTGCAGAAATAACGGCCTATATCGCTGTTTCCGTTTTTATTTGTCAAATATTTTTTGTATCTTTGTACGACGAAAAATATATGTATGGAAAGTCAAAATCCCCCCAATCCTAAAACCATAAAAAAACTAAAACAAGCTGTTTATGCGTTTCTTATAGCCATTCTTTTAGCCAGTGTTTGCATGTTTTGGTTGATGCGCGAAAAGTCGGAAACTTATCGGCAAAATATTAGTATGAAAGACGAATTAGCTCAATTGATGAGCGAATACGAGGAAATTAAGCAAGAGAACTTGCAGTTTCAAACCCAATTGACCGAAAGAGATAGCGTTATTTTGGCTAATTCGGCAGAGATTGAGAAACTCATCAACAGCCAGGCCGATTATCGAAAAGTGAAGCGGAAATTGGATTTGCTGCGTGATGTTACGCAAGATTATGTGCGTCGAATAGATTCGTTGTTGGTGTTGAATGAAGAGTTGACGGTAGAAAACTTTGAAATCAAAAAAGAAATTTCCGCCGAACGGGAAAAGAATCGAGAACTCACCAAAGTTAAAACAGAGCTGGATGAAAAAGTAACGCAGGCCTCTACATTGAAAGCCTATAACATCAAGGCTTTTGGCGTGAGGGTAAAAGGAAGCTCTGAAACGGAAACCGATAAGGCTGTTCGTTCGGATAAGCTCATTGTTGAATTTACATTAAGTGAAAATAAAATAATTCCGGCGGGAACACGAGCCATTTATGTGCGCATAGCACGTCCGGATGGAGAGATTATGGCCGCCGGCGATGGCGATGCGTTTAGCTTTGAAGTGGCAGGAACTGTGTTGCAGTATTCCATTAAGAAAGATATTGTTTACGATAATACATCTCAACATATTCGCATGTGGTGGCTCAATTGGAATGCCAAATATCCCATCGTAGCAGGCCGTTACAATGTATCTGTTTTTACGGATAATCAAGAAATCGGACGAACATCATTTGAACTTAAATAATTTTTTTGTGCTTAATTCAACTCCACAAACAATCCATTGTCGAGGACGCTTAGTATCGCTCGAAACGCCTTTGGTAATGGGCATTTTAAACATCACTCCGGATTCGTTTTCGGATGGTGGGCGTTGGTTTAATCAAAACGATGCGCTCAATCATTGTGAAACCATGTTGGCTGAAGGCGCAGCAATCATTGATATTGGCGCAGTTTCGACCAAACCGTTTGCCGATTATGTATCGCTCGAAGAAGAGCAGAACCGCATCAAAACCTTTTTACCGGCCTTAGTGAAAGCATTCCCGGAAACTCTATTTTCGATAGATACCTATCGTTCGGAAATTGCGAGAATGGCGATAGGGGAGGGTGTTTCCATTATCAATGATATTTCCGGCGGACAAGCGGATGAGGCGATGTTCAAAACCATTGGCAGTTTGCAAGTGCCTTATGTGATGATGCACACGCAAGGGATGCCGCAAACGATGCAAATAGAGCCTAAATACGATGATGTGATGACAGAGTTGATGGTCTTTTTTGCCAAACAAATTGCATCGGCACAAGAAGCCGGAGCGGTGGATATTATTGTGGATCCGGGATTCGGATTTGGGAAAAACGTTCATCACAATTACGAGATATTGCAACATTTGGAACGCTTTCATATTCTCGAAAAGCCCCTTTTAGTCGGTGTTTCGAGAAAAACAATGATTCGTCAGTTGTTAGACATTGATGTTGAGAATGCGTTGAATGGTACTACCATTATTAACACCATTGCCCTTCTGAAAGGCACTCAAATCATACGTGTTCACGATGTGAAAGAGGCGGTAGAAGCGGTTAAAATTACTGAAAAAATAAAGATATGAAAACACAAATAGTAGATTGGTTTGCCAGCTTAGGTTGGCTTGATTTCGTAGATGTCCTGTTAGTTATTGTCCTCTTGTATGAAGGCTACAAATTGGTGAAAGGAACCGGAGCCGATAAGGTTTTTGCCGGATTGCTCGGTATCTATATCCTTTATCGCGTTGTTGCCTATTTTAAAATGACGTTGACAGCAAGTATTTTGGGCGGTGTTGTGAATATCGGAGCTATTGCGATATTCATTATCTTTCAGCCGGAGATACGGAGGTTTTTACAGTTGTTTGGCAGTCGGAGTTTTTTAGATCGGGATGAATTTTCTTTTTTCCGTCATTTTGTAA
>JAITVC010000243.1 GCA_031286005.1 Bacteroidales bacterium | reverse complement strand
TTCATTAGATGGAAATCCCAAAGATAATTTGGTCTACAAAGCGTATCAATGTCTGAAAAACGATTTCTATTTGCCGAATATTCGTGTGGACTTATTGAAAAAAATCCCGTTTGGCGCAGGTTTGGGGGGAGGCTCAGCAGATGCGGCCTGCATGTTGAAATTGCTTAATCAAAGATTTTCATTAGATATATCCGATGAGAAATTGGAAGACTATGCACGTCAAATTGGCAGTGATTGCGCTTGTTTTATAAAGAATAAACCGGTTTTTGCTTATGAAAAAGGCGATGTGTTTGAGCCGATAGAATTGAATTTATGGGGGTATCAACTACTGCTAATTGCACCGCCTATTCATGTGAACACAGCATCTGCCTATAAGCATATTACACCACGAAACACATCCACACACTTCAATCTGCGTAACCTGCCGGACATACTGGTTCATGAATGGAAAGCCGTTCTGCAAAACGATTTTGAGTCGTCGGTTTTTGCGCAACATTCCATATTGGTCGACATCAAACAGAAACTCTACGATGCCGGTGCAGATTACGCTTCGATGAGCGGAAGCGGCTCGGCGATGTTTGGCATATTTCCCTACGGAACATTGAATGAGCAAACGGCACCTTTACAGGATATAACCAATTTCCTTAAAACCAAATTCGAGAATTGTGCCGTTTTTGTCTTGAATTTGTAATTGCCCAAAGGCGTTTACGCCGATAATCTTTCCGGTAATGGTTTCGCCGCGGACGGTGTATTTGCACTCTTCGTTGAGAAATAACAAATGCTGCAAATATTGGAGTTGGCACTCCTTGCCATCATCAAATTGCAAGGCATCTAAAACGTTCACTATGCACGTTGTGAGTTCATCAAGTTCTATATCCAAATCAAACTCCTCTTTTAGAATTAAACTCAAAGATATAGGATTTCCGGCTTGTTTCGAGAATTTGGCTTGGTTGATGTTTAAGCCAATACCTATCACGGAAAACAGAATTTGATTATCTTGAATGCTGTGTTCAATCAAAATTCCTGCTATTTTTTTCATCCCAACATAAATGTCGTTAGGCCATTTGATATGAATAGTTTCTTTGCAGATAAGGAATTTCAAATAATTCAGTATGCCTACCGAAACGGCTTGACTAATGAGAAATTGGCGTTCCGGTTTAATTTGGTTGGGTTGAATAATTAGCGAAAAGGTCAAATTCTTTCCGGGCTCGCTTTCCCATACGTTTGTAGCTTGTCCACGTCCGGCGTTTTGTGCTGCGGTATAAATGATTTGGCCATCCTTTGCACGCCCTTCCCTAATCAACGTTTTGGCGTAATTGTTGGTGGAATCTAATGTGTCGAATTTTAATAGGTTCATGGATTAGTCTAAAACGATTGTTTTAGGAGGAATGATTTACTCTTCCTCTTTGCCAATCCCCCGCATAATACCAACTTTGGTGTTGGTAATAAACGATAAAATTTCATCGCGTTCGGCCGTAGGTTTGAGTTCGGTTTCGATGAGCTGAATGGCATTGGTTACATTCAACTTTCGCAAATAGATATATCGGTAAATGTTCTGAATTTGTTCGATTTGTTCATTCGAAAATCCCCTGCGGCGCAAACCCACAGAATTGATGCCCACGTATGAAATCGGTTCGCGTGCCGCTTTGGTAAACGGCGGAACATCTTTGCGCACAAGCGTTGCACCGGCCACGTAAGTGTGAGAGCCGATATGAATAAACTGTTGCACAGCACAAAATCCATTGAGAATAGCCCAATCGTCAACAATAACATGGCCTGCAAGCGTTGCATTGTTAGCCAAAATACAGTTGTCGCCAATCACAGAATCGTGTCCGAGATGAACATACGCCATCAACAAACAATTGCTGCCCACACGGGTTTCCCAATTGGCTTTGGTGCCGCGATTGATGGTTACGCATTCGCGAATGGTCGTATTATCGCCAATAACAGCGGTGGTTTCTTCGCCGATAAATTTTAAATCTTGCGGACTGGCCGAAATCACAGAGCCCGGAAAAATCTTGCAATTCTTACCGATGCGAGCGCCTTCCATGATGGTTACGTTAGGGCCAATCCATGTGCCTTCGCCGATTTCAACATTCTGTTCTATCGTTACAAACGGTTCGATAACGACATTTTTGGCAATCCTCGCTTGAGGGTGCACGTAGGCTAACGGTTGGTGCATCTTAATTGGTTTTAGGTGGATTTTTAGCTAATTGCGCTAATAATTCGGCTTCGCAGGTTACATTATTGCCAACAAAAGCCGTTCCTTTCATATTCACTAACCCTCTGCGGATTGGCGAAAGTAATTCTAATTTAAACACTAACGTGTCGCCCGGAACTACTTTTTGACGGAATTTTACATTGTCAATTTTCAAGAAATAGGTGGAATAATTTTCAGGGTCGGGCACACTGCTGAGGGCTAAAACACCTCCACACTGAGCCATTGCTTCCACTTGCAAAACACCCGGCATTACAGGCTCATCGGGGAAGTGGCCTCTAAAAAACTCTTCGTTCATCGTTACGCTTTTCACACCGATGACGTGCGATTCACTCATTTCCATAATCTTGTCGACCAACAAGAACGGAGGACGATGCGGAAGTTTGGTTTTAATTTGATTGATGTCGAACAACGGTGTTGCATTCAAGTCAATTTTCGGCACATCTTTTGTTGCAATTTCCTCTAACATCTTTTGACGAATGACTTTTGCAAACTCCACATTGGCACGATGTCCCGGGCGATGAGCCACCACGTGGCCTTTCATTCGGGCGCCCACTAAGGTCATGTCGCCAATCAAATCCAACAATTTATGACGAGCCGGTTCGTTCTTAAAACGCAATTCGATATTATTTAAAATACCCAATTCTTCAATCACTTTAACATCGGGTTTGTTGAAGAATTTAGCTAATCGTTCGTGTTCTTCGGGTGCAATGGTTTTTTCAACAAACACAATCGCATTATCTAAGTCGCCACCTTTAACCAAGTTATTCTTTACCAAATATTCCAATTCGTGCAAAAACACAAACGTTCGGGATGGCGCCACGTCAGTTGCAAACTTCGTTAAATCGTGCAGCGAAGCCATTTGCAAGGGCAAAACATCCATTTCATAATCAATCAAAGCCGTATATTTTGTACCGCTGCTGCTCACGACCATTTCTTCTACTTTATGGTCTTTATCCACGTAGGCCAAATGTTTTGGGACTTCGTAATACGCACGGTCTGCCTCTTGTTCAACGGTGCCAACTTTGGCAATCTCTTCAACGATGATCCGTGCACTGCCGTCTAATATGGGCATTTCCACATTATCAACTTCTATCAAGGCATTGTCGATACCCATAGCGAACAAAGAGGCCAAAACATGTTCAACGGTAGACACCATCACATCGCCATAGCCCAACGTTGTTCCACGTGAGGTATCCATCACATTTTCGGCAACAGCCGCAATGGGTTTGGAATTTTCCAAATCCACACGTTTAAATTTATACCAATGGTTAACGGGAGCCGGTAGAATTTTTATGGTTACATTCTGTCCCGAATGTAATCCCACGCCTGTAATCGTTACAGGGGCTTTCAATGTAAGCTGTTTGTCTTGAGCCATAGAATCTGAATTAATAATTTGCAAAGATACAAAAATAATTAAAAATTAACAATTAAAAAAAATTATGAGTTTTGAATTGTCTTTAAAGGTTAAAGGGGTGGGGTGGATATAGCGTGGAGATAACCTGTACATAACTTGTACATACCCTGTACATACAAAATACATAACAAGTATATAACAAATAGACTATAAATAGACTACAAATAGAGAACAAATAGAGAACAAGTATATAACAAAGTCTTTTTCTATACCCCCTACAACTAATCACTAATCACTATTTACTAATTCTAATTTTTTTCCTATCGTTTTTGTTTAAAACAATGTAAAAATCGAAACAAAATTCCTAATAAGAAAACAAAAAACATAAAAACCCAAAAATATTAGTTTTTTTAATATACGGCGCTTTC
>JAITVC010000242.1 GCA_031286005.1 Bacteroidales bacterium | reverse complement strand
GAAATAGCATTGGAAAACAAGTCGCGCAACAGAAACACGCCAAACGGCGTTTGCACATATTTACTATTAACCACCCGCGAAATCGTGGACACATCCAAGCCCACCATATCCGCAACAGTCTGCATTTTCATAGGTTTGAGCATCGTAATGTCGCCTTCTCGGAAATAATCCGTCTGCAAGTTGACGATGGCTTCCATCGTGCCCAAAAGAGTGTGCTGACGGAGTTTGATGGTTTCGATAAACGACCTTGCGGAATCAATTTTTTGACGAACAAACGTTACGGCGTCTTTTTGCGATTGCGATTTGTGTTTACTTTCGGAATACGTTTGCAGAAGTTCGGAATATTCTCTACTCACGTGCAATTCCGGCGCATTTCGGGCGTTCAGCGTAATATCAAAATAATCGTTGTTTGGAATCACGGTAAAATCCGGAATAACGGTTTGACTGCTCACTTTGGCCGAATCGTTGTAAGCATTTGCGGGCTTCGGATTGAGTTTGGTAATCTCTTGAATGGCTTCCGAAAGTTGCTTTTCCGAGATATTCAAACGTTGCATGATTTGGTCGTAGCGCTTGTTGATAAAAGCGTCGAACATCCTCGATAAGATTTGTTCGGCCAAAGGGTCTGTATTTTGACGTTGCACTTGCAATAACAGGCATTCCTTCAAATCCCGCGCGCCAACGCCAGATGGGTCGAGGGTTTGAATTTTGGCCAACACGTTTTTGACCGTTTTCTCATCCGTAAACACATTTTGCGAAAACGCCAAATCATCAACAATAGAAGGCAATTCACGTTGCAGATAGCCCTTCTCATCAAGATTTCCAATGATGGTTTCGCCAATTAAAAGTTCGGTTTCATCGTTAGCCAAAAATCGGAATTGCGAAAGCAGGTAGTCCGAAAAGCCTTGTAAATCCGAAATAGGCATATCCCGATGTTGGTCGTCGGCCGCATAGTTATTTGAACGCAATTTATAATCAGCCACATCGTTTTCATCCAAATAATCCCGAATATCAAAATCTTCTGTATCCCTCGAATTTTCGGTATTTTCAATCGTTACGTCTTGCTCATTAGGATGGTCCAAATCGGTTTCACGATTCACTTCTTCCAACGCCGGATTTTCTTCAAGTTCTTGTTTGATGCGTTGTTCAAGTTCCAACGTAGGCACTTGCAACAGTTTGACCAACTGAATTTGTTGCGGCGAAAGTTTTTGCAGCTGCTTTATATGTAAGGATTGACGAAGCATAGTGCAAAGATACAAAAAAAATTATGAACGGCGAAGCCCTCAATGAAATTAATAGTGAATAATAAAAAAACGGTGCTTTTTAGCATCGTTTTTTTATTATTCTCCGTTCTCAATTTTTTTCGTATCTTTGTGCAATGAAATTTTCAGATATTATACAACCGATAGATATTCCGTTGCAGACATTTCGGAAAGAACTTGCAAGGGCTTTGGATTCTGATATTCCTGTGTTGAACGAGGTTTTTAATCACATGCAAGTGTCGCAGGGCAAACAAATTCGGCCGATATTAATCCTTTTGGCGGCCGAAATCTGTGGAAAAATAACACCGAAAACGTATCGCAGCGCTGTGTTGACGGAGATGCTGCATTCGGCCACACTGTTGCACGACGATGTGGTGGACCAAGCGGAATATCGCCGGCATCAACTGTCCGTGAATGCGAAATGGAATAACAAGATTGCTATCTTGGTGGGCGATTATCTCTTTGCGGAAACACTGAAAACGGCCGTAAAACACAGCGATTATGAACTGTTGGAACTTATGAACGAGGCTATTCGGAAAGTGAGCGAAGGCGAACTTATCCAAATGCAAAACGTTGCCAACACGGCTATTTCGGAAGATATTTACAACGATATTATCAGTAAAAAGACGGCGTCGCTGTTTGCAGCGGCTTGTGCTTGCGGGGCCTTTTCGGCGGATGCGGGTAAAGACGAAGTGTCAACCTTTCATCAAATCGGATGGCATCTCGGCATGGCGTTTCAAATTAAGGACGACCTTTTGGACATCCTGCCGAATGCAGAAACAGGGAAATCCAAAGGTAATGACATTCGCGAACAAAAGCTTACGTTGCCTCTCATTCATTTCTTAAAAACGGCATTGGAAACCAATCAAAACATGGCTTTGGATATTATTTTGAATCAATATCACAATGCTGAGAGTATACAAGACTTGTCGCAGCAGCTTCTGAGTAGCGAAAGTTTGATGTATACCGAATCTAAAATCATTGAGCATCTCGACAAAGCAGCTCTCTTGCTCAATCCGTTTCCAACGGGTACGGGAAAAACAACGTTTGAAAACATGATGAAATTCATTGCCAATAGAAATCATTAAAAACAAAAAAGCTATGTCAAAAACTAACAAACTTCCGAAGATTTTCGTGCTCGACACCAACGTGATTTTGCACGACTACAATTGCATTCACAACTTCCAAGACAACGACATTGTGCTGCCTGTGGTGGTGCTCGAAGAGCTGGACAAATTCAAAAAGGGCAACGAGCAAATCAATTACAATGCACGAGCATTTATCCACATCATCGACGATATGTCGAGTGACAAACTTTTCAACGGAGGCGTTTCGTTGGGAAAAGGTTTGGGAACCCTTCGCATAGCGCTTGGTCAGCCGTTTCCGGATGAAATCTTGAAGTCATTCTACGACGATATACCCGATCATCGCATCTTGGCCATTGCCTACCACGAGGCCAAAGCCAATCCAAACCGCTACGTAGCCTTGGTGAGCAAGGATGTGAATTTACGGGTTAAGGCAAAAGCAATGGGTATTCCTGCCGAAGACTACATGAATGACAAGGTGCAGGATATGCAAAGTTTGGAATTGAAGGCGGGAGCTGTAACCGTTGACGTGGCCGATGATAGCATCCTCAATCAATTTTATGCCGATGGAAAGATTGACGGCAGTGCGCTAAAAGACGTAAAACCTGTGGCCAACCAATTCTTTGTGGTAAAATATGGTAATAGTAGCGCTTTGGCGAGATATGAAAAGACCCAAGACCGTTTTGTTCGGGTAGAGAAACAACGTTGCTACGGCATCGAGCCTCGCAATTCCGAACAAACCTTTGCTATGGATGCACTTCTTAATCCGAATGTGCAGTTAGTATCCTTAACCGGTATGGCCGGAACGGGGAAAACGTTGTTGGCGGTGGCCGCAGCATTACAGCAGGAAGAGAATTTTGACCAAATCCTATTGGCGCGTCCGGTAATTCCGTTGCAAAATCAAGAGATAGGATTCTTGCCGGGCGATATAAAAGAGAAGATTGGGCCATATATGTTGCCGCTTTTCGACAACATCGCATTCATCAAAAGCCGTTTCAAATCCAATACCAAAGAGGTTTTGAAGATTGATGAACTGTTGCGCACCGAGAAAATGAATATCTCGCCCCTCGCTTATATTCGCGGACGCAGTTTGAGCAACACGTTTTTCATCATTGATGAAGCACAAAACCTCACGCCGCACGAAATCAAAACCATCATCACGAGAGCCGGTGAGAATACCAAGATTATCCTTACGGGGGATATTTTCCAAATCGACTCGCCATACTTGGATCAACGTTCCAACGGTATCACGTATTTGACGGATAAGATGCACGGGCAAGACTTATTTGCACATGTTAATCTTGTGAAAGGCGAACGCAGTCCGTTGGCCGAATTAGCGGGAAGCATTTTATGATGGTAGAAATCGAGCAACACTCGGGCTTTTGTTTTGGAGTGGTTTCGGCCATTCAGCGAGCCGAAGAAGAGTTGCAAAGTGGAGAAACCTTGCACTGTTTGGGCGATATTGTTCACAACAGTGCAGAGGTTGAACGTTTGGCCAAGCGTGGGCTTCATGTTATTTCGCACGATGAGTTTGCAAAGTTATCCCATTGTAAAGTACTCATTCGTGCACATGGCGAGCCTCCGGAAACATACGCTATTGCAAAGAAACAAAACATTGCGCTGATTGATGCCACATGCCCGATAGTACTGAAACTACAACAACGCATTCGCGAAGGTTATGAAGACATGCAAAAGGTTGGCGGGCAAGTATTGATTTACGGCAAACCGGGACATGCAGAGGTGGTCGGATTGGAGGGGCAAACGGAACATCATGCGATGGTTATCAACGATGAATCCGATTTGCAACATGTCGACTTCTCAAAGCCGATACGTCTGTATTCGCAAACCACAAAAAGCAAAGAGGGGTATCAAACCTTACAGGAAAATATTCGCCAAAAACTTCCTTCCAATACCGATTTTATAGCCTTTAATACCATTTGCGGACAGGTGGCCAATCGAGCAAAAGAATTACGAGCATTTTGTCAAAAACACGACTTAATTTTATTTGTGAGCGGGAAAAACAGTTCGAATGGTAGGTATTTATTCGACCTTTGCAAGCAAGCCAATCCCAACACAAAATTCATTTCCGACGCATCGGAATTGCAAAATGCATGGTTTGAAACAACAACGTCTGTGGGTATCTGCGGTGCAACATCAACCCCCATGTGGTTGATGGAGCATATTGCCAAACATATTTTGTAAGATATAAAATATCATTTTTAATTTCTCATTCTGCATTTTTTTCGTATCTTTGTATCTAATTTTTTTAAAATATCTGTGTCCAATATTCCTATAAGTTCTGAAAAAAGTGCACGTCTTGATGCTGTTTTGACCCATAAACTCTGGGGGTTCCCGATTTTTTTGGGTGTACTGTGGGTTATGTTTCAAGCTACATTTGTGATTGGACAAATTCCAATGAGTTGGATTGATGAAGGCGTTCATGCGTTCAGCCATTGGTTGCAAGTTACAGTTGCCGACGGTTGGTTTAAATCATTGCTTATTGACGGTATTGTGGCGGGTGTTGGTGGTGTGGTGATTTTCTTACCGAATATTTTAATTTTATTCACATTCATCAGCTTTATGGAAGATACAGGCTATATGGCACGTGTGGCGGTGATTATGGATAAACTCATGCATATAATCGGTTTGCACGGCAAATCGTTTGTGCCATTGATTATGGGCTTTGGATGCAATGTTCCGGCGATTATGGCTACAAAATTTATCGAAAACCGGCGAGACCGGTTATTGACAATGTTGATTATTCCATTTATGTCGTGTTCTGCACGATTGCCCGTATATGTGTTGATTGCCGGTGCATTTTTTCCGAATAATGCAGGAACGATGATTTTTTGTATTTATTTGTTTGGCATTTTGATTTCGATGTTAACGGCTATTGTGTTGTCGAGAACGGTGTTCAAAACGCCGTTCGATGATTCTGCCATCACGCTTACGCCTTATCGCCGCCCGTCGCTACATTTGATGTGGCAAACTATTCGCATGAATACGGGCGAATATTTGAAAAAAATAGGTGGTATTATTTTAATCGGCTCAACAATTGTTTGGGGATTGGGTTATTTTCCGCACCATCCCGAGGCTCTGCCCAAGCAACAATTGGAAGAGTCGTATCTCGGCCGAATCGGCCGAACGATTGAGCCTGCCCTAACGCCAATAGGCTTTGATTGGCGCATGGGTGTTGCCGCTTTAGCCGGAATTTCGGGAAAAGAATTGATTGTTTCAACAATGAGCGTTTTATACCTTGACGAAAATACCGGTCAAGACGAAAAAACACTCAACGAACGTTTTGTTAACGACCCGCATTTGCAGCCTTTGAATGCCTTGTCGTTTTTAGTTTTTGTGTTGTTGTATTTTCCGTGTATAGCAGTCTTTTCAACCATTAAAAACGAATCGGGCAAATGGCGATACGCAACGCTTTTGGCGCTCTATACGACAACTTTGGCTTGGGTTATCGCTTTTGCGGTGTTCCAGCTTGGGGGAATTTTTGGCTTATAGTACGCTTAGCTTACGCTAACTTTGGTTACCACCTCTACATTATTCCGAATAGAGTAAGAATATGGACAAATCCGATGTCCTTCTTGCACCAGTTCTTCTGCTGTTTGTTGATCTACACCGGGAATTTTCACATCCATTTCAACACTCAACTTGAAGCCAATGTCTTCTCGTTTGTAGAGGCTCACTTTGGCTGTAATTTCTGTGTTAATCCGCATTTTTTTCAATAATCCGGCGTAATTAATAGCGCTTCCTAAACAAGCCGAATAACCTGCCGCAAACAGTTGTTCGGGATTGGCGTGCGAGTCATCGGCGCCACCTTGCACTTTTGGCGAGCGGACTTCGAGGTTTAATGAGCCGGTAGACGATTGGACATGTCCATTTCTACCACCCATGGAGGTTGCTTCTGCTGTGTAAATTGGTTCCATAATTTTAAATGTTTAAAGGGTTTAACAAACTATTTTTATCGAATAAAATTCGTAGGTGTCCATGTTTCGCGTTCGGGCAATGCGATACCGGCTTTCTTTCCGGCTTTTATGGATTTTAACAGCCATGCCATGTTTCGGCCTAACGTGCGCATGATTTGCATGCCTTCGAGGTCTTTTTTCACATCTTCTGGCGAATTGCCATGCACCATGTTCCAATATTGCGACGACACAACGGGCATGTTGGAAATGGTGAAATATTTGTTCAGCTGATCCAAAGCTGCTGAGGTTCCCGCACGCCGTGCCGAAACGATGCCGGCACCGGGTTTGTAGGCAAAATGCTGACCTCCCGAAAAGAACAAACGATCTAAAAACGCCGATATAGCCCCATTCGGCGAAGCGTAATGCACAGCTGCTCCGAAAATAAATCCGTCACATTCATCGGCTTTGGCAGCGACTTCATTAACTAAATCGTTGAATATACATTTGCCGAGTTCGTTGCATTTTCCGCAAGCGGTGCAACCTTGCATGGCTTTTTTGCCGAGATGAACAAATTCGGTTTCAATGTTTTCTTTATTCAACGTTGCAGCGATTTCGCTTAGTGCAGTAAAGGTACAGCCGTTTTTGTTCGGACTGCCATTGACGAGTAAGACTTTCATAGCGTTTATTTTTTAAAGTTAAAAATTTATAAACTATTGGCAAAGGTACAAAAAATTTCGTATCTTTGCAAAAAAATTAAAAAACAAAAAATTATGATTCACAATTACGTATTAGCCATTAACCCCGGCTCAACATCCACCAAAATTGCTGTTTTCGTGGAATCCAAACAATTGTTTTTGAAAAACATTAAGCACTCTAACGAAGAACTGGCGCCGTTTGCAACGATTACCGACCAGTATGAATTTCGTAAAAACATTATTTTGGATGAACTTAAACAAGCTAACATCAATATTGCGGACATCAAACTTATCGTTGGTCGTGGAGGCCTTGTAAAGCCTATTCCTTCGGGCGTTTATGAAGTGAATGAAGCGTTGAAAGCCGATTTACATAAAGGTTTGATGGGTCAACATGCCAGCAATTTGGGCGGTTTGATTGCCGATGATTTGGCGAAAAAAATAGATGGAGCAAAAGCGTATATCGCCGATCCGGTTGTTGTGGATGAATTGGATGATATTGCCCGTATTTCGGGACATCCGGCGATTGAACGTGTGTCGATTTTTCATGCTCTAAATCAAAAAGCAGTTGGTCGTATTTATGCCAATGCCGTTGGTAAAAAATATGAAGACATGAACTTGATTATAGCGCATTTGGGCGGTGGAATCAGTGTTGGCGCTCACCGGAAAGGTCGTGTGGTGGATGTTAATAATGCGCTTGACGGCGAAGGTCCGTTTTCGCCCGAACGTTCGGGAACATTGCCTGCGGGTGCGTTAGCGATGGCTTGTTTCAGTGGCAAATATACTCATGATGACATCAAAAAGATGATTTGCGGAAAAGGTGGTTATACGGCTTATTTGGGAACCAATGATGCCTATCAGGTTGAAACCGCTGCTAAGAACGGCGATAATAAAGCCGCACTCATCCAAGAAGCTATGGCTTATCAAGTGGCGAAAGAAATCGGCGCTATGTCGGCTGTTTTGAGAGGGGATGTGGATGCGATTATTCTGACCGGTGGCATTGCTTACGGGAAACCGTTTGTTGAAGCGGTTACTAAACGAGTTCAACATCTTGGAGTTATTCACGTTCATCCGGGTGAGGATGAAATGGCAGCTTTGGCCATGAATGGCTTGATGGTGGCTAATGGCGAGATTCAACCTAAACTGTATGCCTAATGGACAAATATTTTAAAGAATTAGGCCTCGCCATTACGGTGAGCGATAAAGATGGAAATATTTTAGATATGAATGATAAATCCATATCTACATTTGAGAAATACGGTGGACAGAATCTTATCGGGACTAATCTGAATGACTGCCATCCGCCACATGCGCAAGAAATTATTGCACGCTTATACGCCTCTCACGAGACTAATGCTTATACGATTGAAAAGGCAGGGCAGAAAAAGCTGATTTATCAAACCCCTTGGTATGAAAACAGCGAATTTAAAGGATATGTTGAATTATCGTTAATTTTACCAGAAAATATGCCTCATAAGGTAAGAAGTTGAAATAAGATTTTGTAGTGTCAAAAATTATTTGTAACTTCGCAACTTCAAACACCATTAAAAAAAACAAATATTATGAAAAAAAC
>JAITVC010000247.1 GCA_031286005.1 Bacteroidales bacterium | reverse complement strand
GATGTGTAGAAATTGCTTGCAACTTTGACTGGAAATTTAGGATTGATACGAGTTGTGAATAAGCCGGCACGTTTGTGTGTATGGACCGAAGGCTGCAAGCCTGCTTGGTGTGCTAAAACCTCGCGAATAGTGATGTTGGCTTTGTTGCTACGTTTGAGATAGGGCAGGTATGTGGATAATTTGTCGTCTAATTTGAACTTCTTTTCATCATACAATTTCATCAAAGCTAATGTGGTTGCGGCCACTTTTGTAACAGATGCCACATCGTAGAGGTCGGTTGTTTTAACGGTCAACGTGTCGTTGTAAGTATGTGTGCCGAAGGCTTTGTTGTAGACGATTTGGCCGTCTTTGGCTACCAGCACTTGACATCCGGGGAAAACCGTATCTGCGATGAGTTTTTGCAAACGGTCGTCCACACCGAAAAACGGCGGTCGAGCATTAATGGTGAAACGGTTTATTACGACTGGTTGACGTTTGGGTTTGAGTGCTAACCCCGAAAAACTCGGATATTGTTTTGACGCTGTAACCGGCAAGCGACCGGCCAAAGCATTGGCCCCAAAGATGCCGTGTGCTGCAATTTCCTGTGCTTCTTGCTGTTCTTGATAAGCGATAACTAATCCATCGACCGATAAATTTTTAGAAAATGAACTCAGCACATACGGACTTGCAAAAATTGTTAGCACCATAGCATTGTCAAGGTCTGCAAGTTTTTCGATTAAACGGATGGTTTGAGGTGTTACGCCATAGTTTCGGTCGGCGTTGATGTTGGTATTAGTAATTGAAACAATCAGTAAGTCGTCTTTTGAGAATGTTTGAACAATAGAATCTATTAGTTTTTCGGAAAAATCACGAGGTAAATTATACGAGGTTGAAGGGGTATATTTGTCCACCACTTGTTGGAAAACATTGGATGATACATCGCCGATGTTGAGGTTGGCTACATGTTTATACTTGTCGGGATTAATTGGTAGAATCTCGTTTTTATTCTCCAGAACCGTGATGGCTTCGGAGTAGATTTTTTTGTTTAATTGGTCGATTTTAGCGTTGTTCAAATCTTGCATCAGATTTTTGGAGCTGATGAATGGCGTTTGTTTCAGAAGGCCTTGTTTATATTTGACGTATAAAATCTTTCGACATTTATCGTTGATGATTTCTTCGTTTAACAGCCCTGAGCGTACGGCTTTGGCAATGGTTTCGATGGTTTTCTCCGTGCTAACGGGCAATAGTAGATTATCGGCGCCGGCCATTACAGCACGCAACTCCATCTCGCCGTTACTGCCATATTTCGCAAAGGCATTCATCTCTAAACCGTCTGTAAAGATTAAGCCTTTGAACTTTAAATCCCGTTTTAGAAGTGTGTCGACAATGAATTTGGAAACAGATGATGGATAAGGCGAATGATCCATTGCAGGAATGTTCAAATGTCCAATCATTACACTCCAAACGCCGTTCTTGATTAGCATTTTGAACGGAAACAAGTCGATGGAATCAATCCGTTTGAGCGGATGTTTGATTTGGGGCAAATCCAAATGCGAATCCGTTTCTGTGTCGCCGTGTCCGGGAAAATGTTTGGCAGAAGCGAGCACGTTTTTCGATTGCAAACCGGTCATGTAAGCAATCCCTTTATTGGCTACATTGACACGGCTTTCGCCGAAAGAGCGAGTATTGATAACCGGATTTTTGGGATTGGAGTTGACATCTACACAAGGCACAAAGTTGATGTGAATACCCAGCCGTTTGCATTGTTCCGCCACCAATTCGCCCATTTGATACACCAAATAGTCATCTTGTAAGGCGCCCAATGTTTGTTGACGGGGAAAGGCCACCACGCTGTCTAATCGCATGGCCACGCCCCATTCGCCATCAATACTCACTAACAGCGGAATCTTTGCGGAGGATTGATATAAATTGGCGGCCTGCATCAATCCATGCGGTGTTCCTTTGAAAAAACACACGCCTCCCACGCCGTATTTTCGTACCGTTTTTGCAATTTCTGCAAAATAAGCGCTATCGCCTTGCGCATTGGAACGAATTGTAATCAATTGCGCAATCTTTTCTTCTAAGGTCAGCTTTTTGAGTGTTTCCTCAACACGTGCAGAGCCATTGTTCAGTACTCTAAACTGTGCAAATGACGATACTGCCACCCAGCAGCAAATAAAAACACAAATTCTCTTCTTCATTGTAAAATTTTATACAAAGATAGCAGAAAAGTGGTTGTGAAAATTGAGCGTGTCGGAAAAGTTGTTAACAATACATTATGAAAATCGCCAAAATTACAAGCAATCCTTCAAATAAAACCCGGTATACGAATCTTTAAGTTTGACAATTTCCTCAGGCGTGCCTGCGGCCAAGATTTTTCCGCCTGCTTCGCCACCTTCGGGGCCAATATCAATGATATAATCCGCAAGTTTAATCACATCCATATTGTGTTCGATAACCAAAACGGTATTACCTTTGTTCACTAACTTATTCAAAACACCCATCAATACATTGACATCCTCAAAATGCAAGCCTGTTGTGGGCTCATCGAGGATATATAAGGTTTTTCCGGTGTCTTTTTTAGATAATTCGGCCGCCAATTTCACACGTTGCGCTTCGCCGCCGGAAAGCGTAGTGGATTGTTGGCCGAGTGTGATATAGCCCAGACCTACGTCTTGCAGGGTTTTTATCCTATGTAAGATATGCGGAATATGTTCAAAGAATTCCACCGCTTGGTCGATGTTCATATTGAGAACATCGTTGATGGAACGCCCTTTGTAGCGCACTTCAAGAGTCTCGCGATTGTAGCGCTTGCCGTTGCACACTTCGCAATGCACATGAACAGGGGGCAAAAAATTCATCTCAATCACTTTCACGCCTGCGCCTCCACATTCCTCACAACGGCCGCCTTTCACATTGAACGAAAACCTTCCGGGCAAATAGCCACGAATTTTCGCATCGGGCAGAGAAGCGTAGAGTTTGCGAATGTCATCGAAAACGCCGATATACGTTGCCGGATTAGAGCGTGGCGTGCGGCCGATGGGCGATTGGTCAATTTCGATCACTTTATCGATATTCTCCAACCCCTCGATACTTTTATAGGGCAAGGGCTTTTGTTCCGAGCGGTAAAAATGCTTGCTTAAAATTGGATGCAGAGTTTCGTTGATGAGTGATGACTTTCCGCTTCCCGAAACGCCCGTTACGCAAACCATCATGCCCAAAGGCAATTCGAGGGTAACGTTCTTGAGATTGTGTCCTGTTGCACCTTTCAGCACGAGGGTTTTGCCGTTGCCTTTGCGGCGCTGTTGGGGAATCTCAATGGATTTTTTTCCTGTGAGATAATCAAGAGTCAATGATTCGGTGCGAGGTTCGAGGTACGAGGTACGAGGTGTCCTGGAAGCAGACCTCGCCCCCCGCCCCTCACCCCCCGCACACAAATCTATTTTGCCTTGAAAAACTACTTTTCCGCCGTTGATGCCGGCGCCCGGCCCCATATCAATAACATGATCGGCGGCGAGAATCATATCTTTGTCGTGTTCCACCACGATGACAGAATTGCCCACATCACGCAGCTCTTTCAGGGCTTTTATCAAACGCAGATTGTCGCGTTGGTGCAAACCGATACTCGGTTCATCCAAAATATACAACACGCCAACCAACTTCGAGCCGATTTGCGTGGCTAAGCGGATGCGTTGAGATTCGCCGCCGGAAAGACTTCCGGCCGACCGGTTGAGCGTTAGATATTCAATCCCGACATCCAACAGAAATCCAATTCGTGTGCGGATTTCACGAATGATTTCGTAAGCAATCTTTTGTTTGCGAGGCTCAATCTTTTTGTCTATTTCGTGCATCCAATCGTGCAATTGGACTAAATCCATGTTGGCTAACTCAGCAATATTCTTGTCGTAGATTTTGAATTGCAGCGATTCCCGTTTAAGGCGTGTACCGTGGCATAGCGGACATTCAACTTGGTTGGTAAAATTGCTGACCCATTTCTGAATAACCGCATTTTCCTCGTGTTGATGCGATCTGATAAAGCTAATAATGCCTTCAAATTCCAAATCTAACTTGGTGGTTACGCCGAGATAGTCGTTTTTCATGTGCACCACTTCGTCGGTGCCGTAAAGCAAGGCTTTCATGGCGTCTTCGGAAATGTTTTTGATGGGCGTGTCAAGCGTGAATTTGTAGCGTTTGCCGATGGTTTCGATTTTATTGAAAATCCAGTTGTTTTTATATTCGCCGATAGGCGTGATACCGCCTTGACGGATGTTGAGCTTGTTGTTCGGAATGACCTTTTGCATGTCGATTTCGGTTACAACGCCAAGTCCGTTGCAACGTGGACAAGCCCCGTATGGCGAGTTGAACGAAAAGGTATTAGGCTCCGGCTCACTGTACGAAATTCCGGTGGTGGGGCACATGAGATGCTTGCTGAACAGTTTGTTTACATCAGCAGCCACATCCAACACGGAAATCACGCCCTTGCCGTGTTTCATAGCCGTTTGAACGGATTGTGCAATTCGTGTTTTATTTCCGAGATTAACGGCAATCTTGTCAATCACCATATCAATATCGTGTGTTTTGTAGCGGTCGAGCATCATGCCGGGCTCGATGTTCACAATCTTGCCGTCTACACGAGCCTTCAAGAACCCCAAACGGTTCATCTGTTCAAAGTTCTCACGATAGTGGCCTTTGCGACCTTTTATCATCGGAGCGAGAATGATAATATCCTTGCCGTTGTAAGTATCCAGAATAAGGTCGGTAATTTGCGCTTCGGTGTATTTCACCATCTTTTCGCCTGTATCGTAGGAGTACGCATCGGCCACACGAGCGTAGAGCAACCGCAGGAAGTCGTAGATTTCCGTAATCGTTCCAACGGTGGAGCGAGGATTTCGGCCAACGGTTTTTTGTTCAATGGAAATAACCGGACTTAGCCCATTTATTTTATCCACTTCCGGACGTTCGAGGTTGCCGATAAACTGCCGGGCGTAGGCCGAAAAAGTTTCCATATAGCGGCGTTGGCCTTCGGCATAAATCGTATCAAAAGCCAACGACGATTTACCGCTTCCGCTCAAACCTGTGATAACAACGAGTTGGTCGCGGGGAATGATAAGGTCGATATTTTGCAAATTATGGGCTTTGGCGCCCAATATTTCGAGATGTTCGGGAGAATTCATAGTACAAAGATACGGAAAAAATTAAAAATTAAAAAGCCGAAGTCGGAACTTCGGCTTTATGTTAGCATCTTCGCACTGACGATACATCGGTGCGAGCAGAAAATCGCTTATTGAAAACGTCCCTTGCCAAATGGCCTCGAAATCTTTTTTGGCACATCATTGCCTTCTTCCAATGTGATCGTAATTGTACCGCCGTTAGCTTTATTGCCGGTGATTTCATACGTTCCTCTTTGTTCGCTCTGTGTGTACGAATTATTATCGGCTATATCACGAGCCTCTTGCTGATACGCTGCAAAAGCTCCATTGGGAAGCACCTCATATTTTTCTCGCATATATATGGTCGCACTCGGTGTTCCACCTTCTGTCCATTCGGAAACGTATGTTCCGAGAGGAAATTCACCGGTTGGAGTACAGGTTAAAGTCGTTAGCAGATAGCCTGCATTATCGGATATAGTTACGATGTCTTCATTAAATGAATAATTATAGGTCTCCGATGGGCGTTCAGGCTCATCTCCTTCGTTGGGATATTCAAACATCAGAGAGATTGTTCCGCCGGTGGCTTGCGTGCCGGTCATTACAAAGGTTCCTTCTGCTACTTTAGACCAATCTGTATCACCAGCCATTTTTACAGATAGTGTACAGATGCTACCGGAAAGCAATTCTATTTTTTGATATACGTATGTGGTATCACATTCTCCATTTATATCACAATCAATTTCGAATAGAACCATGTCGGTTGTTGTGTATGTTCCGAGAGGAAATGCGCCGTTTGGCGTATAGGTCAACCTCATTTCCATATCACCGTTCTCGTTGTATATAACGCAAACATCTCCCTCAAAGGCGTAAAGCATACTTTCTGGTTCCGGTTCTTCGACTTGTTCTTCACTCCATTTAGCGTAAAGCGTTAAGTCGGCGGTTACCACGTCATTTTCGAAGCTCCATGCGGTTAGGCAGTTGGCTTCTTTGTACCAGCCCGCAAAAAAGAGTGGGTCATTGGTAGGATTGGTTGGTTTGGCCACTTTGCTGCCTTCTTCAACTGATGCGGCAGGAACTTCTGATCCGCCTTGCGAATCAAATGTTACAGTAAACATAGTTTTTTCAGTGTCGCAACTCATCGCTGCAATCGTTACTGTTACTGCCATGAGCAGTAGGTTTAGGATTTTTTTCATTG
>JAITVC010000236.1 GCA_031286005.1 Bacteroidales bacterium | reverse complement strand
AGCTTGGATATAACCAATAGTGGAGTTGTAGTGGACTTGTAGTGGAGTTGCAGTGGAGTTGATGCCTATTTGATAGCTACTTGGTGACTACTGGATTGATTGGCTAATCGTATTTCCGGGTTCTATTATTTCAAGAAATCCTGGCGAGAGGGGGAAAAGACATCTATCAGCATGCCTGCTTTTTTGCAAATACAACCGTGCGGTATATTAGGTTCTTTGTATAAACTATCGCCTGCTTTGACTAAATGCGTTTCGTTGCCAACGGTAAATTCAAATTCTCCGCTTGCAACATACGTTACTTGCGAATGAAAATGCTTGTGCGGAGCGCCTATAGCCCCTTCTTCAAAAACAACTTTTACCATCATAATTTGTCCATCGTATCCCATGATTTGACGGGTTATTCCGGGTCCGGGATTTTCCCATTGAAGGTCTTTTTCAAAAAGGAAGTTTTGGCTGTGTGTTTTCATATTTTAGTTGGTTTTTATGCCCATTTGATGAGATTGAAATCCTGACGATGAGGCAAGAGCGGATGAGTTGGGAAAATTCGGAATGCAAAGTCGTAGACACCGGCCACATGCGTATCTTTTAACAGTTTGAATGTGGCTATGGAGCCCTCAATTTTGTCCAACGTCAACGGATTTACACCCATCAGTTTATTCACTTGGTCATTCACTTTTTGTCCGTAAATCATCTCTATGCCGATGTCTTCGGGGTTTAGCTCTTTCAAATCAATTACCAACTCGGCTTTGAACGTATCACCCATTTGAAGCGGTTTTTGTGTGGAATTGTGATAATTTACACTTAACACTTCCAAATTACACCATGCTTGCGCTACTTTTACTTTCCATTGTGCGAGTTCGTGTGCCTTGCGGCCATTGCGTTCCAAAAGAATTTTCGAACGTTCGTACTGCGGCGTGTAATACTGTTTGATGTAATCATCCAATTGGCGTTTCATGGTAAAGTTCGGCGAAATTTCCATGAAGTTTTTCTTAATCAAGCCTATCCAACGTTCGGAAATACCTGTTTTTTCGTCTTTATCATAAAAGGCATCGGTAATTTCGTTTTCAATCAAATTATAAATTGTTTCAGCATCCAGAGCATTTTGGAAGTCGTTGTTAAGATAGGTTTGTTCTTCTTTCAAAGCCCAACCGGCGCCTTTGTAGTAGCCTTCTGCCCACCAACCATCAAGCACGCTTAAATTCAAAACACCGTTCATAATTGCTTTTTCGCCGGACGTTCCGGAGGCTTCGAGCGGACGTGTCGGCGTGTTCATCCAAATGTCTACGCCTTGTACCAAGCGTTTAGCAATTTCTATATCGTAATTTTCCAAGAAGAAAATCTTTCCGATAAATTCAGGACGTCGCGACACATCCAAAATCAATTTGATTAAATCCTGCCCGGCTTTGTCGGCCGGATGTGCCTTTCCTGCAAACACGAATTGCGTTGGACGTGTAGGATGGTTCACGATTTCGGCCAAACGAGGTAGGTTTGTGAATAATAACTGCGCCCGCTTGTAGGTTGCAAAACGGCGTGCGAAACCAATCGTCAATTTATTATTATCGAAACCTTCGAGGGCTTTTTGAATAGTGGTAGGATTTTCCTCGCGAAGCGTCATGTCTTCTTCTAACTTCGTTCTGGACAAGTCGATTAGTTTTGAACGCAATTCAGTACGCAAATCCCAAATTTCTTTATCGGTTGCATTTTCGATGCCTTTCCAATGTGCAGGGTTCGACATATCGCCATCAAACTTTTCTCCGAAATATTTTGTGTGCAGTTTTTGCCAATCCTCGTGTGTCCATGTTTTGTAGTGAACGCCGTTGGTTACATAACCGATGTGCAATTCTTCGGGATAATATCCATTATACATTTCGACAAACATTTCGCGCGACACTCTACCGTGAATTCGGCTCACTCCATTCATTTCCTGCGACAAGTTAGCTGCCAAAATACTCATTGAGAACTTTTCTTGACTGTCGTTTTCATTTACCCGTCCCAAGCCCATCAATGCACTCCACGTAATACCCAAACGTTTGGGATAATGTGAAATATACGTACGCATCAAGTCTTCCGAAAAGGCATCGTGTCCGGCCGGAACGGGTGTATGCGTTGTGAACAGCGTGGATGCACGCACCAATTCTTTCGCATGGACATACGATTTGCATTCGTCTTCGATCATTTGTCGCAAACGTTCCAAACCGATGAATGCTGCATGGCCTTCATTGCAATGATACAAATCCGGGTTCACACCTATTTTGCGTAAAGTACGAATACCACCAACACCTAACAGTATTTCTTGTTTCAAGCGATTTTCCCAATCGCCGCCATAGAGATTGGCGGTAATCGAGCGGTCTTGTTCGCTGTTACCTTCGATGTCAGTATCCAACAAAAACAACGGCACACGTCCAACATCCAAACGCCATACCTTAGCATGTAACAAGCGTCCCGGCAACGAAATCAATATCTCAACCCATCGTCCGTTTTCATCACGAACGGCTTGCAAAGGCAAATCCGAAAAACGTTGCGGAATCGAATGAGCGATTTGCTCGCCATTGATGGAAATCTGCTGTTTGAAATATCCGTAGCGATAAAGCAGGCCTATGCCAATCATGTTGTAATTGCTATCACTGGCTTCTTTCAGATAATCGCCTGCCAAGATACCTAAACCGCCCGAATAGATTTTTACCGATTCGTGCAAACCAAATTCCATACTAAAATAAGCCACCTTCGGAGTTTGGTCGTTTTTCGCATCCATATATGCTTTAAAACGACTGTAAATCTCATCCAGTTTTACCAAAAACTCAGAATTATGCTCCAATGCCTCCATTTCTGCCACATTCAACGCATTGAGCATGGCAATCGGATTCCGTTCTACTTGCTCGAATAACTTGGGATTGATGGATTGAAATAAATTCGTTGCTTCGTAATCCCAGCACCACCATAGGTTTTGCGAAAGTTCGTGAAGTTTTTTCAGCTTTTCCGGAATAATCGGGTTGATTAAAACTTTTTTCCAATCAGGTTTGGATTTCTTAATGTGTGCTTCTAT
>JAITVC010000184.1 GCA_031286005.1 Bacteroidales bacterium | reverse complement strand
AACCACTTCGTTAAATTTATTACGCTCCACCGTAATCCGATTTTCAGTACCTTCCAATTGCGCCTGCAATTCCAAAAAATTCTGATTGGCTTTCAAATCCGGATAGCGTTCAACCACAACCATCAAGCGGCCCAACGCCGAACTTAATCCATCTTGCGCCTTTTGGAATGCAGCCATATTACTTTCATTCAAATTAGTCGGATCAATTTGCACAGAAGTAGCATTCGCACGAGCCTCAATAACCGATTCCAAAGTTCCTTTCTCAAAATCAGCCGCACCTTGCACCGTTTTCACCAAATTAGGAATCAAATCAGCACGACGTTGATACACATTTTCAACTTGCGCCCACGCCGCAGTAGCAGTCTCTTCCGCATTAACCATTTTGTTATACATTCTTGAAAAACTAATTCCAAGAACAAGAATAATCCCCAAAACAATCAGAAGCGGTACAATAATTTTTTTTGACATAATATGATATTTTTAATTTTTCGACTCTGTTTCACTCTTTTTTTCTTCTCCCAAATATTTTGGTAATTCCATTCCTGCTTGATTGAACAAATCATTGAGTGGCGGAACGGATTTCATTAAGCCTGCAAGAAAATTAGCGGTAGAAGTGTTACCATCTTTGCCATTATTGCCGTCCCATACAGTGATTTTGTCGATTTTGATGTTTTTAATTGCATCAACTTGCGTTTTAACCAATTCAGGTAACTTTTCAATAAGCAGCAATTGGTATGCACTTTGTGCATTGCCGGCAGCTTTTACCATTTCGCGATACCCTTCCGACTGCTTGGTCAAAATCTCATAATAACCACGTGCTTCAGCATCCATTTTTGCAAAAATAGCATCTGCTTCCCCTTTTGCGTTTACACGAACTTTTTCAGCTTCGGCCTCAGCATCAATAATTCGACGCTGTTTTTCGATTTCTTCTTGCACAATAATATTGGCCTGTTGTGTAGCTCGTTCGCGTTCGGCACGCGCCTGTTCGGCTTTTTGCTCTGCAAGATAGGATTCCTGCAAGGCTTTTGCCTGCTGCACCTTTTCCGCCGTAACAGCAATTTTCAAGGCTTCCGCTTCTTTTTCTCGACGTGTGGCATCGGAATTTGCGATGTCAATTTTGGCGTTATTTTCACCTTGAACGGCAATAGCATTCGCCTGCGAGGTTTTGATACGTGTATCTCGTTCGGCTTCGGCTTTACCGATTTCACCGATTTTGTCTTGCTCGGCCACTGACACTTTGGCTTCATTGATTGCTTTTGCGGCAGCCTCTTTTCCTAATGCTTCTATGTAACCGCTTTCGTCTTTGATGTCCGTAACATTTACGTTGATTAATTTTAAACCTATCTTTTTTAGCTCCTGTTCCACATTTTTTGATACATTGTCCAAAAAACGATCCCGATCAGAATTGATTTCTTCAATCGACATGGTCGCAATAACTAAACGCAACTGCCCAAAAAGAATATCTCTGGCCAATTCTTGAATTTGATCGGACGACAAACCGAGCAAACGCTCGGCTGCATTACCCATAGAGTCTTGTTCCGTAGAAATACCTACAGTAAATTTACTTGGAACATCCACACGGATATTCTGTTTACTGAGTGCATTGGTCAAATTTGCTTCAATAGAAATTGGAATCAGCGACAAATATGAATAATCTTGAATAATAGGCCAAATAAATGTACCGCCACCGTGAATACATTTGGCAGATCCGCCGCCCGTTTTTCCATAAACCACAAGAATTTTGTCGGATGGACAACGTTTATATCTCTTGACAAGTGAAATAAACAGAATAAAGCCGACAATGACAGCAACAACAATTAAAATAAAAGGAGATTCCATATCAATTAAAATTTAAAAATTACAAATTATGTTCTTTTGCTTTTGTTATTTTATACTATTTTTTAAATCTTTTCTACTAAAACGACATGATTGTCTATTATTTTTATCACACGTACCTTGCTTCCGGTAGCAATCCTTTCACCTATGGTAATTGCGTCAAGTTCGTGAAAAGATCCACGTACAGAAATTTGGATTTTACCACTTCCGGATTTATTCTCTGGTATAGAAAGATAGACATCAGCGACTTGATCAAGCGTTTCGGAAAGATGAAAAGAGTTATCTTTTTGCAGTTGCAGCAAAATTTTAATTAAGCCGAAAAATATCAGCACAAAAACTATTCCAATCACTACCGCCACAAGCATCAATAAGACTTTCGACAAAATGATGTGATAAAAACAAACGCCACCCCAACCAGCGCCAAGTAAAAAATTCACAAGATTACGCACCGAAAAAAAATGCGACACGCCACCCGCATCACCATCAGCATCAAAATCTGCGTCGTCAAACACATCACCGCCAACAAGCGAGATAACCGTTTGGATTACAAAAATTATTGAGGCTATTATCGCAATTCCCCAATACATCTTTAAAGTCGGCTCAAGAGCATTAAACCATTCCATACATAATTATTTTTTGATACTATAACTTTTACAAAGTTACAACTTTTTTTTAATATTGGCAATTTTCGGCTAAACTTTTTTCAGATGCAAGCTATCTCCAAGTCCCTACATTCACCCCAAAATGAAAAGTTACTCTATTTTCTGAAAACTCTCTGCTTTTTCCTTAAATTCGTTAGATATAAGTTTGGATGTATGGGTTTCTCTATCGTATCCCGATAATACAGACAAACATGTACCTTTGACATTCCCTGTATGGTTGTCTACTATTTGCTGCATCATTTTAAAACTCTTATTTCCAAATTCAATAATTTCAGTTTCCACACGGATTTCGTCTTGAAAAAGAATCGGCTCTTTGAAATCGCACTCGGTATGCACGACAACTTTATCAAACGTTTCCCAACAAACGGACTCACCCAATTGCCTGAAATAATGTAAACGCCCGGTGTCATAATACGAATAAATAACGCCGTTATTGACATGCCCCAAAGCATCAAGGTCGGACATTCGAATTTGGATATTTTTTTTACTTATAGACATTGGATTCCGCGGAAAGAGGGGGATTCGAACCCCCGGTACAGTTACCCGTACGACAGTTTAGCAAACTGTTGGTTTCAGCCACTCACCCATCTTTCCGTTCATTAGCTAAAAAAGGACTGCAAAGATACGAATTTTTTAGGAAACCACCAAATTTTGCGAATTTTTTCGTATCTTTGTATTCTTTTTATCTGAATTTAATGATTAGTACAGAGAAAATACCTGAAAATGCAGTGTTAGTTGGCGTTGCCTCCCAAAACCAATCACTCGACAAAGAATTGGAATATTTGGACG
>JAITVC010000119.1 GCA_031286005.1 Bacteroidales bacterium | reverse complement strand
AAACAAAATGTTTTTCCGGTAACGGTTACCACATTGGAAAAATCCGAGTTGTTGTTTTGGGAAAAGGATGCTTTTCTTGAACTTTTGCAGAAAAACAAGTTGCTTTTGACCAATTTTCTTTCGATGATTTCGGATCGAAGTAAATTTCTTTCCGAAAAGATTGGCTTTTTGGCCTTCAAAACTATCAAAAACAAGTTGGCAGGTTTTATTCTACGCAGAGCGAATGAACAAAAACAAACGCATATCATCCTGTCGGAAACCCAGCAGGAATTAGCCGATTATTTTGGCGTTACACGGCCTTCTTTGGCACGCTCGTTAAGCCTTTTGGAGGAAGAAGGCCTCATTCGTATCGACAAAAAGAATATTACGATTTTGGATTTGGATTTGCTGAAGGATTTGGCGAAATAGTATTCACAGAACTTTCATCAAACGGCTTCCGCACGCGAATATAGTTTTCCGTAAAGCCATACATCCAACCAGCGTGATTATCGGCTTCCCAAAGAACTTTTGAAGGATTGAGAAGATGTTTTTTGCAAAAATCGGCATGTTTTTTTTCGGATAACCGGTGTAAACGTTCGCTACGTTGTTTTTTTGCTTCGGGAGAAACTTTTTGGGGTAAATTTATAGCTGGTGTATTTGGGCGTTCGGAATACGGAAAAACGTGTAGAAACGCTAAAGGCAGGGATTCTATGAATTGATACACGTCCTCAAAATCTTCATCGGTTTCGCCCGGAAAACCAACAATAACATCGGCTGCAATGAATGCATGTGGCATTACGGCTTTGATTTTTTGCACACGTTCGGCAAATAATTCCCGCAAATAGCGACGTTTCATAAGTTGTAAAACCTTATTTGAGCCCGATTGCAACGGAATGTGAAAATGGGGCAGAAACGCCCGTGATTCAGCCACAAAATCAATGACCTCATCGGTAATTAAATTCGGCTCAATGGATGAAATGCGATAGCGTTCGATACCTTGCACTTGCTCGAGCACTTGGATGAGTTGAAAAAACGTTTCGTTTGTAGATTTGCCGAATTCGCCAATGTTTACACCGGTTAGAACAATTTCTTTTGTACCTGTTTCAGCAATTTTCTCTGCAATCTTTACTGTATTTTCGATAGTGTCATTGCGATTTCGTCCACGTGCATAAGGAATGGCGCAATACGTGCAGAAATAATCGCAACCGTCTTGGATTTTCAAGAACGTTCGTGTGCGGTCGTCGGATGAATAGGACAGAACAAATTCGCCTATCGTAGGGGCGTATTGCATACGCCCGGATTGTGTATCGTGTGGGGGCGTATGCAATACACCCTTACAATCGTCATTTGATAGATATTCCAACAATTTATGTTTATCCGCATTTCCCAACACATAATCCACACCCTTGATTTTTGCTATTTCTTCCGGGCTGACTTGCGAAAAACAGCCTACTACGGCTATTTTAGCATTTGGATTTTGGCGAATAGCCTGCCGGATCGCTGTTCGGCATTTCTTCTCTGCCAAAGCCGTTACCGTGCAAGTATTGATGACGTAAACATCAGCCACCGCTTTAAAATCAACCAATGTATAGCCATTCTCAACGAATTTACGGCCTAAATCCGATGATTCGGCAAAATTTAGTTTACAACCCAAAGTGTGAAAAGCAACGGATTTTTTCATTATAATAATTTTATTTTTGCAGAAAATTCATCAAAATTTAAATCTTTTACATTTTGTTGTTCCGTTCCGCAAACACTGATTTGATGCCCATTTTGCGAGAATGTTGAAAACAAAAAACGCTCATCGGAACAACGAATATCTTTGCCGTTTAGCGTAAATTCCACTGTTTGTAACGGAAATGTAAATCCATCGCCAAGACATTTGATGTAACTTTCTTTCAGTGTCCAAAATTTAAAGAACATAAGAGTTGGTTCACTTGCATTTTCGATTTGTTCAATTTCCGATGGTGTGAACACACGTTTACACACAATTTTCGGGTAATTTTCTCGAATAAATTCCACATCAACACCTATAGGCGTTTCACTAAAACCTGCGGCAACGGCTGCTTTTCCGTGAGAAAGATTGATATGAAAATTATCGTCTGTTAAGGATGGTTTACCGTGCTCGTTATAGATAAAATTTTCGACCATTCGTCCCAACCCCACACACAATAACAGATAGGCGCATAATGAACGCTTGCGATCCTCTCGGAAACGATACCGCAAAACCGCATCTTGTCTAAATTTCGGCGTTTTTTCTAACCAACTCTCAAATACGTCATCCGTAATTTTATCTAATTCAAAAAAAGTAAAAACCATTTTGCAAAGATACAAAAAAATGAAGAACGCCGCAAGGCCTCAACGAAGTTAATTCAATATGGAAAATGAAGCATAATTTGCATAAATTTAAAAAAAATCGTATCTTTGTTAAGCGGAATTTGTTATAATAGCCACCTTAATACAAAATAATATGGATAAAAAAACAATTACGAAAAAGTACTCAAACGGTGATATTACCATTACTTGGAAACCATCGCTATGTTCTCATGCTACATTTTGTTGGAATGAATTACCCGAAGTTTTCGACTTTAAAAAACGGCCTTGGATAAACCCTCAAGGAGCCACAACCGAACAGATAATCGCCCAAGTGAAACGTTGTCCGTCCGGCGCGCTGTCTTATCAAATGGAAAGTGAAAAAGAATCCCAAAAACAACTAAAAAACTAAACAATGGAAATAATACACCACGACGGCAGGGAAAAAGGAGTTTTTAAAGCAAAAAACGAGACCGTTAAAATGGGTGAAATGACCTATGTATGGGTAGACAAGCATAAGATTATCATTGACCACACAGGCGTAGACCCTGATTTTGAAGGAAACGGCATAGGCACTCAATTGATCATGAAAGCAGTTGACTTTGCCCGTGATAAAAACATTAAAATAATGCCACATTGTCCTTTTGCTAAAAAGATTTTTATGAAAGACAAAAATATTGCAGATGTTTTAGCTTAAAAACAAATTAATATTCGTATCTTTGCATAAAAAAAGAAAAAACATGATTACAAAAGAACTTTTAAATCCTAAAAGCATCGCCGTTATTGGCGCATCAAACGATGTGAGCAAACCCGGCGGTAAAATTCTAAAAAACATTCTCGATGGTAAATTCAGGGGAGAACTTTATGTTGTAAACCCCAAGGAAGCTCAAATACAAGGCGTTTCCTGCACATCCAAAGTGGAGGATTTGCCGCAAACCGATTTGGCCGTTTTAGCCATTGCCGCTAAATACTGCCCGCAAACGGTAGAAGTCCTAACCAAACAAAAAGGCACCAAAGGCATCATCATTCTTTCGGCCGGATTCAGCGAAGAATCGCACGAAGGAAAGATTTTGGAAGACCAAATCGTAAAAATGTGCAACGATGCAGGTTGCTCGCTGATAGGGCCTAACTGTGTGGGCATGATGAACCACAACCATCACAGTATTTTCACATTGCCAATTCCAAGATTAGACCCCAAAGGTTGTGATTTGATTTCGGGTTCGGGCGCTACAATCGTATTTATTTTGGAATCCGGAATTGCTAACGGACTGACGTTTGCCAATGTGTTTTCCGTAGGAAATTCGGCGCAATTAGGCGTTGAAGAAATCTTGGAAAACTTGGATGAATCCTACGATCCTGCAACGTCGGCTCCAGTTAAATTATTGTATATCGAAACCATCAATAAACCCGAAAAGTTATTGAAAGCCGCACAATCGTTAATTAAAAAAGGTTGTCGGATTGCGGCTGTAAAATCAGGCTCGTCGGATGCCGGAAGTCGTGCAGCATCATCACATACAGGGGCTTTGGCCAATTCGGATGTTGCTGTTGATGCCCTATTCAAAAAAGCCGGAATTGTGCGTTGCTACGGGCGTCAAGATTTGGTATCCGTGGCCTCCATTTTCCAAAATAAAGAACTCAAAGGAAAAAATATCGCCATCATCACCCATGCCGGAGGCCCTGCTGTAATGCTTACAGACGCTTTGTCCAAAGCTAATTTGCAGGTACCTCATATCGAAGGAGAAAAAGCGGACGAACTGCTTACAAAACTATTTGCAGGCTCGTCGGTTGCCAATCCTATCGACTTTTTGGCCACAGGAACGGCCGAACAATTGGGCATTATCATCGACTATTGCGAAAACCATTTTGATGTGGACGGAATGGCTGTTATCTTTGGAACGCCTGGACTTTTCAAACTTTTCGACGTTTACAAAGTTCTTGACGAGAAGATGAAATCCTGCAAAAAACCAATTTATCCGATTTTACCATCCACCACAACGGCAAAAGAGGAAGTTGAGGAATTTTTAAGCAAAGGCAACGTGAATTTCCCCGACGAAGTAGTGTTCGGCTCGGCTTTGGGACGTGCGTTTTATACACCGAAACCAAGTGAATCGAAAGACGATTTAAGCAACGTTGACACGAAAACTATCCGCAAAATCATTGATGAAAGTTCAGACGGCTACATCGAACCTGCAAAAATACAGGCTTTGCTTGATGCCTGCGGAATTCCAAGAGCCGGAGAAGCCGTCGTTACAACCAAAGAAGATGCGGTTAAAGAAGCGAAAAAATTAGGTTACCCCATCGTGATGAAAGTGGTTGGTCCTGTTCACAAATCAGATGTTGGCGGAGTTGTGCTTAATGTAAAAGATGATGAAACCGTGTCCAAAGAATTTGAACGCATGATTCAAATCAAAGACACAACTGCAATTTTAATGCAACCGATGTTGTCCGGAATTGAACTATTTGCAGGCGTAAATTTTGAGCCTAAATTCGGACATCTTATCCTTTGTGGACTTGGTGGAATTTTCATTGAAGTATTGAAAGACGTGCAAAGCGGCCTCGCTCCACTTACCACAGCCGATGGCAAAGCGATGATTGAAAAACTCAACGGTTACAAAATCCTCGAAGGCGTTCGCGGACAAGCAGGCATTCCAATCGACCAATTTGCCGAAGTCGTTGCAGGTTTATCGCGATTAGTCGCCGTTGCACCTGAAATTAAAGAAATGGATTTAAACCCGCTATTGGCATCGCTCCAAAAAGTTGTTGCTGTGGACGCACGAATTCGGATTGAGAAATAAAATATCAGAACCATGATTTTTACGATTCGTCATGTCAATACTGAAAGAATATTTTAGCCTGCAATATGCAATTCTAAACAGAAAAATATCCGATTTCGGACTTCATCCTATAATCGGATATTTTCTTTCAATAGCCGTATTCATAAGCCTTTCAATATATCTACTTGGCGAAAAAAATGCGGCTTACTTATATGTTTTTATTGCTTTAGTATTCACTTCAAGATTGAGTAAAATCGACCGTAATGATTTCCTTAAAATTTGTTTTGAAAAAAAACTATATCGAAGAATACGAGTCTATGAAAATATGGCCATGGTTTTGCCATTCGCTATGATTTTGGTTTGCTTTCAACAATTTTATCCGCTCATCATCCTTGTCGCAATAGCTATTGTGCTTGCATTATTCAACTTCAAGGCAACCTACAATTTTACGCTTCCTACACCTTTTTACAAAAAACCTTTTGAATTCACAATAGGTTTTAGAAACACATTCTTTATGTTTTTCATAGCGTACGGACTCACTGGAATCGCTATAGTAGTGCATAATTTCAATCTCGGTATTTTTTCTATCGCCCTCTCGTTTCTTACCGTATGCTCTTATTATTTGAAACCGGAAAACGACTATCTTGTTTGGGCATATCGTTTTACACCATCAAGATTTTTGATCGAAAAAATCAAAACAGCATTCTTGTTTTCGTCTTATTTATGTTCTCCCATAGCATTGGCATTAAGTCTATTTTACATTCAAAATATCGTTATTTTACTACTTTCTATCCTTTTAGGATATGTGTATTTATCCGTAATTATTTTGGCAAAATATGCAGCCTATCCGGCTGAAATAGATTTCATACGAGCAATTATGATTGCGCTAACATTCCTGTTTCCTCCATTAGTTATTATCTTAATTCCTCTTTTCGCAAAACAATCATTGTATAAACTTAAAAATTTATTAGCATGATAAGCATACATGATTTACACAAAAACTTTGGTTCCAAACAAGCCTTGAAAAACATAAACATCCGATTCGAGAATGGAAAAGTGTATGGAATTGTCGGAGAAAACGGTGCCGGAAAAACAACTCTATTCAGATGTATAGCCGGATTAGAGAACTATGATGGGCAAATAAATTCGGAACATAATCCACTTAAAAACCATTTGGGATTGCTGTTCACAGAACCGTTTTTCTTTACGAAGATAACCGGAAAAGAATATATCCGTTTACTTTGTAACGCCAGACAAAAAGAAATGCCCGATATTGAGGCGAGAAATATTTTTGATTTACCGTTAAATCAATATGCCTCAACCTATTCAACGGGGATGAAAAAGAAATTAGCCTTAATGGCAATCCTTTTACAAGAAAACCAATATCTCATCCTTGACGAACCTTTTAACGGCGTTGATATTCATAGCAACATAATCATAGTCGATATAATTCGCAAATTGAAAACATTGGGCAAAACCGTTGTCATATCGTCGCATGTTTTTTCAACATTAAGCGACACTTGCGACGAACTATTTTTGTTAACA
>JAITVC010000066.1 GCA_031286005.1 Bacteroidales bacterium | reverse complement strand
CACGTCCGCCCCATGTGTACAAACCACAACCTTCTGCCGAAGGAAACGCCAACCGATATTCTACCGGCGGTGGAGGTGGTTGGGGAGGAGGGGGATTTGTGTCGGCAAGCACAGTGAAGGGTAAATCTTTATAAGTTGTTTGTTTGTTCTTATCCACAGCCGTAATTCTAACCTTGGTCATGCCGAAAGCATAATTCGGGCGGATATTAACTTCAAACAATTTAGAATTAGGAAATGTGGTTACATCCAAAATCTCTTCTCTGGTAGTCTCGCCCAAATAGGCGAAAACTTTCACATTAGTCAACTCGCCTTGCGTGGCAACCGTGCCTTGAATATAAGGCCGAATAGCAATAGTCGTATCACTGAGGTCTACCACAAATCCGGGAGTAGTCGTAAATGCAATTTCGGGTGGGTTAGGAACCGTTTCCTTGGTTTTCTTTTTACAGGATGTCGTGGAAAAAATCACGGCAATCGCAACAAACAATAAGCATGAAATTAGATAGCAATGTTTCATCATATTTGGGAGTTAAGATATTCATGCAAAGATACGAATAAATTCTGATATGGACAAGAAAAAAACGATGCCTTTTGGGCATCGTTTTTTTCGATTGAACATAACTTCGAGTTTTATCTCCAACGCGGATCGCCCGCCGTTTTCCGTCCCTCAAAGTCGGTTGCTTTGATTTGGAAATTACCCGTTGACGGATCCGTAAACAAATCGGTCGAGGCTTTCGGATAAGCAATCAAATCGGGGAATTTGCCGTTTATATTCACGAAATCTGTCGTGAAGTAACAGTTTTGCGTCGAAATAGAACTGCCTTCTGCGTATTGATAACCGGAAGCATCAGCCCCGGATTGTCCAAAAATTAGATTCCGCAAAGTAATTGCTAACGAAGCATTACGAACAGCATCAATGAAGTAATTTTTAGCCCCGAAAGCATTAAATGTGCTATTCTCGATAGTTATCGATTTGCAGGGGTCTTCTGCAGCTTCAGCCTCGGCTGTGCGCTGTGCATTTAAAAACCGATTTTGAATATTGTAAAACGTACTGTTGGAGATTTCTATTTTAGTTACCGCTTCTTTGAGCACATTCATAGTAAAGAAAGCATAAGAGGCCGTACTGCAGTCTGTAAAAGTGCAGTTGTTTAGCGATACTAAGCCAATCGGGGCATTCCAATAGTCTGTTGCAGAGCCTTGCAAACGCAAGAAACTACGTCCAAAGTTGGCCACATCACAGTTTTCTAAAACAATAGAATTTAGCGAATCAATATCGTCATTACCAGCTGCAGAAGCGTTAAAAAACACACACGCTTCAACCGTCTTGTCTGTATGTTTAATACTAAGGTTTTCCAACCGGAGTTCATCTATTTTACATTCATTAACCCATGTAAAAAGTCTTGGTGATCCGGTAGCTTGATAGGTAATGGATGGTTTGATTGCAGCATCAGGGTCGCCATACACGGTCATCGTGCCTGCAAATATGATACCGGGGTTGGTCGTTGCATTAAATGTGTAACCATCCGGCAGATATATCGTTTTGCCAATATTGTCGGCATTGCTGCAAGCGGTTGCCAAACTTTCTCCCGGTGCAAGAATAACAACATTTTCAAAATCTTTGGCTAATTTTTTGGTTACGGGTTTCAACTCTCCGCGCTTTCTGTTTTCGGCGCTGTTCCAAATAGAAATCGTGTACTCGGTATTAGATTCCAAGTTATCTAATTGAATAGTTTGTGTTTCGCCAATTGTTACATCCGAAACATCTATAATCTGATTACCGGGATTGATTTCAATATGCGTTACCTCGCCGTCAGGAACAGTGTAGAAGGCCGTTAAACTCGTTCCCTTAACATAAATGTTTTTAATGGCTGCAAAAATTTGTTCGGGAGGTGTCTGCCAAGTGAAGTATGTCCATTTGGAATCTTCCTGACCATTTTGAAAACCTAACGCTTTAACGCGAGCGGTATAGCGCTTTTCGCCAAAAAGACTGTCCAAATAAAAGGATGCACCGTTTGCAGCATCATCCGAAAGAACTTCAACTTCTCCGGAGCTAATAATTTTTTCTTCGTTAAACGGAAGGCTGTCTTCGGCCACTTCGATGATGTATTTGTTGGCTTTGTCGATAGAGCGCCACCGCAGATTGGTTTTATCAAAGTTAATATCGGCATTGATAACTTCTACCGGCGAGAAGGCTCGTTCGTAATCAACCAGAAATATTTCTTCCATAGGTTGTTTCTTACAAGCCAACAAAGTGGCCAAACAAACGAGAAAAAGGAGGGATATTTTTAATGTTTTCATCATGTTTATAGTTTAATTAAATACAGGATCATTTACTATTTTGCCATCAGAGGCATCTATGGCATATTGCCAAATAGGCCAGTAGGGTTGAAGACTTGGCCTTGGGCGGACACACAAACGGTTCCAAAAGTCGCGTCCCGGAGCATCTTCTTGCAAGCGCCATACAGCTGTTTGGTAAGTCGCATCCGGTTTCCCTGCCAAATCTCCCCATTCTATTCCTTTGATATCAAGTGTAATGCCTTTGTTTTTTTCAATACTTTCTTCGGTTCCCGGAATCTCTTTCCAGTATACCTCTCGGCTGTAGCCATTGAATGGCTGACCTTGAATGATGTAGTATCCGGCAGTTCTATTGTGCCACTTTTCAAGCTGTTCCTTATTGAGTTCCCATTTCTTATCAAGCAAATTCCAACGGATTAGGTCTTCTTTGCGATACATCTCTCCGGCCAATTCTTTGGCTCGCTCGTCTACAACGGCATTGAAGAATGCTTCTTTACTTGCTTTCGCTGCATTCATTTCGCCGGCCACAAACGACGTGTTGCCTTCGTAGGCCCGCATTTTAACCTCTTCCAAATAAGGTGCAGCAGCTGCGGGGCCATCTATAAAGTTTACAGCCTCGGCTGCCATCAACAAAATGTTGGCATAGCGCATATAGAGGAAGTTCAAGCCATCATCGTTTATGTTGGTAACTCGGCGGTTCAGCCATTCGTAGCGATGTTTGCCAAAGCACATTTCATAAGGCGTGCGGAGTTTTTGTTTCGGAACCGTTTCTGCTCCGGCCGGATCTGCCGTCCAAATGTAAGGAATACAGGTTAAATCCCGACGAACGTCTTCTTTACGATATTGATAGAACAACATTGGATTAGGTCTGATGCCGCCACCCTTGGCTTGACCGGTATATTTGTCAACCTTTTCGTGCAAAATCCCCCATGTATAAATCACACGTCCACGCTCCACGCTAAACGGTATCTCCCAAAGAATTTCATTACCTGTCACGTGGGCTTCGGTGTGCATGGCTCTAATCCAGGCCTCAAAACTGCTCGAATAAGCGCCCGTAGGTTGCAATTGAGCCGTGTTGCTATTAATAACATCCAAACATTCTTGTTTGGCAATAGCATACATCTTCTCTTCGGATAAATCGGGGTCATTGCTCAATCGCATTTCTCTTTCGCCAACGTGCATTGAATAGCCGCCCGCCATAAGAGCAACTCTAGAACGCAATCCCTTCACAAAAGCCTTGTTGATGTGCTCGGTGGTTTGCGTATAGGTATTTTCGTTGGGCCAGCCCACTAAATTAGCAGCAGAATCCAAGTCAATTAACAATTGTTTTAAAATCACATCACGGTCAGAACGTGGCAAAGTAGCCGTTTCCGGAGTTACGGGGCTAAACCGTGCCGGAACATTACCCCAGCCTTTTAATAAATCCACATACAGTACAGCACGAAGCGTTAGCATCTCGCCTAAAATTTGAGCCAATTCCCAATTACCCAAATCGGCGTAGGCTCGTAAACCACGAATGGCTATGTTGGCGCGTTCGATACCTTCAAAGGCTTTGGAATACGTGTCGTTTCCGGTATTCATCTGACCGTTTGTTGGCGAAGTATTGTAATTACTCAAAGTCTCCTTCTCATTAATATCTCCATTAGTTTCGGAACTTAGATTTTGAATTTCACAATCCGTATTGGTGCCATAATGCGTATAATAGCGGCCTCGATAGGAGTTTGTTTCGCCAAACGATTGGATCACGCCAGCAATAGCATCTTTGGCGTAGGCCGGTGTGGAAAAAATTACCGATTCGTCCATAGATGATTTGGTCGGCGCATCCAAAAACTTGTTGCAAGAGGCGCTTAACACAGCCAAACCAACAAGAATTGATATTTTTATAAAATGTCTCATATCTCTTAATTTTTAATTAAAATGTTATATTTGCTCCAAACACAATCTGCCTACTGCGAGGATAGGCTGCCCAATCCACTCCGTGTGTATAGGGTACTTTACGGCGGGTATCCACTTCGGGATCAAAGCCGCTATAATTCGTCCACAACCATACATTGTAGGCTGTTGCATAAAAACGTACAGTTTGAATTTTTATCCGTTGAGTTATGTTTTGAGGAATCGTATAACCTAAGGTCAGCGTGTTTAAACGTAAGAAAGATCCATCTTCCACAGCCCAATCGGTAAGCACATGCTTTTGCATCTTGGGGCTCCACATGGTGGTGTTGGCATTGGCTTGAGCCAGCGCATCCGGATCTTCAATCATTTGGCCGGTGGCATAGTCGATATTCGTCCAGCGTTCGCCCATTTCCATAATGTCGATCATATTACGGAATTTGTACTTACTGGTTTGCGTATATTCTATTTTGTTGGCATTGTAAATATCGTTGCCATAGCTCCAGTTGAAGTTGGTGCTGAGGTCGAACCCATAAGCCCGTGCGTTGATATAGAAACCTCCTGTGTGCAACGGATTGGCATTGCCGATGACATCTTTTCCTGCAATATTGTCTTGAACGATTAATTCGTACTTGCCTTCCTCTTCATTCCATACTTGCTTGCCTTCCAATTTCATCATGCCGGGGCGTAAGTCTCCTAAAACATTCTCGCCATCAACAACACCTTCTTTCAATTCCCATTGTCCATTGGTATAATTGAAATCATCCACTTCGTAGCGGCCAATAACCTTGTAGCCTACCATTTGGCCGATAGGTTGACCAATGTTCACAATATAGTCATCGGCAATTTCGGTAGAAGCCCAGCCGGTTTGACCAATGATTTGTCGCATACCGCCCAGCGACTTAACTTCGTTTTTATTGAACCCAATATTGGCGCCAAAGGTTAAGCCAAAGTTTTTATTATCAAAGATGATATAATTTCCACTGATTTCAAGACCCTTGTTTTGCGTTTCACCGGCATTTCTAAATTGGGTTTTATAGCCCGCTGCGGAGGCGTCAAATTCTAACAACAAGTCTTTCGTATTGTTTTGGTAAACTTCAATAGTTCCGTTCAAACGTCCTTCCAACATGGAGAAGTCAACCCCCAAGTTGCGGGTAATAGTCGTTTCCCAAGTCAAATCAGGATTTGCCATGCGGTCGGCAGGGCCCCAATACGACGAGTAGCCACCAACCCAAGTGGTTGGACGAGAGGTTAAGTCTTGCGACATCTGTCCGCCGGGAATGCCGTTGTTACCTACCGAGCCGATACTTGCGCGAAGTTTTAAGTCGTAGAGCCACTTCTCGGTACCTTTCATGAATTTTTCACTCGACATACGCCATGCGGCAGAAGCAGAAGGGAAGTAGCCCCAACGGTTGCCTCTCGAAAACTTCGACGAACCATCCGCACGGAACGTAGCGCTAAACAAATATTTGCTTTGATAATCGTAGTTGGCACGACCAAAGAAAGAAACCATTTTATCATCGGGGTCAAAGCGGTTATTCACAACAGGATTATACTCTCCGGCTTTACCTTGCGAACTCAAACGGCGGGCCATATCCAAATCAAAACTCGGATCAAAACCGCCAATTTCTGTCGAATATTGGGTACTCGTGGTAATAAATACTTCTTGTCCCAAAACGGCGCTCAACGTATGGTCTTTTGGCATCCATTGTTTGAAATTCATTTGCAATGTATTGGTATTGCGAATGGTATTGCGATCTCTGCCGGTATAAATCAAAGCTGGTTTGAATTTGTTATTATTACCCGGAACATCTTTTTGTGAGTAGCCGGTTGACATGCCATAAAAACGATCTCTGTTTTCATTGTCAATATCCATGCCCACTTCGGATTTCAATTTGAAATTGTCGATAAATTCATAGGTTAAAGCTGCTCCCAGATTGAGTTTACTGCGGCTGGAAATTTGGTCGTTATCGCGAACAGAAACCGTAGGGCTGTACAAGCTGAAACCTTGATCGGTTTCGGTAGGGTCAGTCAGCGATGGGTCGGTCAACGGAATAGTAGGGTAGATCATCACGTTCTTTAAACGGGCATCCGAGGTAGACGATTTTT
>JAITVC010000050.1 GCA_031286005.1 Bacteroidales bacterium | reverse complement strand
GCGTGATGTAGGACGATGAAATGGCACAATCAACATACACATCGTCAAGATTGACTTGAGAAACTGCATGCGAGAGGTCTATATTGCATTTGGAGAGTTGTAACACCGATTTGGGCATTTCTAAGCGGAAGCCCTTTACGCTCATTTTTTGGTCTTGCGAAACTAATCGCAAAGCCAAATTTCGGATAGTAAAACCACTTTTCTCTTTCAAACTCAACTGCTTGAGGTAAATATTCAGCGAATCGGATTTGAGCGATTTGAGTGCCAAATGGGCTTGTATATCCGATACGCGAATATGGTTGGCATCGAACAGCATTTGGGTTGGTCTGTCTTTCACATCGAAACTGAAATTGCCGTTATCAAGATTGAGGCTGCTTATTTTTACATCAAACGAAGATTTGCTACCATCGTCTTTCGACTTAAAGGCATCAATAACAAACTGCATATTGAGGGGCGATTCGGATGTTTCTTTGGACAAACTCAGTTCAAAATCATTCAACCGAATAGCTGTAATGACAATGTCGTTTTCCAAAAGAGACAGCAGACTAATATGAGCATACAATCTTCCGGCGCTTAGGAGTTGTTTATTTTGCCGGTCGAGCAAACAAATATTCTCGAGTTCAATCGTATTAAAAGGTTGTATGTGCAGTTTTTCGATGCTCAGTTCGGTATGAAGTTTGGCTTTCAGTTCGCTCACAATGCGGTTTTTTACCGTCTCCTGCACCGACGGCATATTCAACAACCCAAACAGTAAGGTGATAATTCCTATAATCACCCCCAAGATGCTCAAAAATATGTATTTAAATCGCTTGATATGAATCAAAAACTAAAATCCGAACACAAAGGTAGGAAAAATAGTTACAAGTTACGAGTTGCGAGTAAACAAGTTTGTAGTTTAAGCTATTCAATAGTTACTTTTTTGTTTGAAAATGTCCGTGTTGAAATAAAAAAACAATAATTTTCACTTTTCATTCTTCACTTTTCATTTATTATATTACCTTTGCAGGCGCAAAAACAAAAGGGTACCATGGCCGAGTGGCTAGGCACCGGTCTGCAAAACCGTCGACAGCAGTTCGAATCTGCTTGGTACCTCACGAGCCTAAAAACCCGATAGATTTACGTCTATCGGGTTTTGCTATTTTGCTGGTTTGTATTTTCTAACTATTTTTGTACCTTTGCCGACGCACAAATTGTAGTTAATTAAACAAAAAGAAAATTAGATGAAACGTTTTTTACTCAGTACGTTGTTGCTGTTTACTGTTTTTGGGTGCCTTGCATCTCAAACAGCCGAGCAAACCTGCCATTTTGGTATCACATTTGAGATAAGCAAGAATCCGAATTGGGGGTATGGAGAGCCTATTATATTGGCCGTTGAGCCCAATTCTCCGGCAGAAGTTGCCGGCATTAAACCCGGCGACATTATTATGGAAATAAATGGCGCTGCCACTTACTTAAGGGACTATCAAACCATTGCTTCGCTACTTTTCGATACAAGTTCGGATTTGGCTACTTTCACCGTCAGAAATCTCAACAATTATTTCAGAGAATATGAGTTGCCTCGTCAATGTCGTCCGATAAACTCTATCGGCGAATCGGAATTGGCTTCATCTTTTTCTTTCTACAGCCTCGAAAACACACAAGAACGTGCTTTTGTTCTGCCCTTGCAAATTACAACGAATGAAAAAATAGATTACTCCGACTATCACACTTACGGGTTTATGGATGCCCCTGCTGATGCAAGTCCTCTCGACAAGCGCATCAACGCCGAAATAGAAACCGTATTAAATGAAAAAGGTTTGAAACACAGCCTCGAAAATCCCGATATACTCATCCAAACCTATTATTCGTATCAACCAAATGCCAATTACAGACCACAAACAAAAACTACGGGTGCACAAGGTTCGTGGCGTTATGATGTAGCAAAAAAGGAGATGGTATTTGTCCCCATTCTTTCGGGCGATGATATGAAAGCCGACAATAACGGTCAATTTATTTTGGAATTGGGTATTCGTTTTTATGAAAAGAAATATGTAAATCCCGACGTTTCTACTCTCATTTGGGAAGCGTCCGTCAGAGAGTTTATGACAGCTCATTTTCCGCTCGAAGAATATGCTCCTTTTCATCTGCCGCTGATTATGATGCAATTTCCCTATTCGTCCAACAAAACAACAGCCCGTTATGTTGTGGATAAAAAATCGTATTATTACACCGGATTATTTTACAATGCCAACGATTTGAAAACGGTTACGGCTGTTGATAGAAACTCTCCGGCTTACAGGGCGGGTATCCGTCAGAATATGGTTATCGGAAAGATAAACGGCGATAAGTTTGTTTATACAAAAGCCGAGCTGACAAACGGATATAAACGTTTTCTGAACGACACCATGGGATTTAGAGATTCCGCAACTTTATTTACAGATGCCAATGGTTTTCCTGATTGTATGTATTGGAAACCATCGGAATACGACAACATCGAAAAAGCATTTGGTAAATCAATTTATGCGCCGTTATTTAAATATCTGTATGGTTTTGAAGAATATATCTACGGGAAATCGACTTCAAAATTGGTGATAGAAGCAAATGGTAAAAGATACGATGTAGTACCCGAAAAACGCAGTTCGTTAAATATTAGAGCATATTAATCAGGTTTGAAGTTCTAAGTTCTAAGTTCTAAGTTTTAAGTCGGAAGTTCAAACTCAAAACTTACAACTTCAACCCCAAAATTTTGAACCCACTATGATTATCGATCGTTTAGAAAATTCGGCGAAATACGAGGCATTGAATCCGCTTTTCAAAAAAGCGTTTGAGTATTTGAGATCACTCAACCTTGCACAAATTGAAACGGGAAAAACCATACTTGATGGCTATGACTTATATGTAACTGTCAGCAACAGCAGTCTGAAAGACAAAAATGTCGCTAAACTCGAAGTGCACAATAATTACATCGACATTCAGTTGCCTATCTCCAAAGCCGAAGGTTTTGGTTGGAGCGGTCGCAACATATTGAGAAACGAATCGGCGCCATTTGATGCCGAAAAAGACATTCAGTTTTTTGAAGACACCATCCAAACCTATTTCAATATTGAGCCGGACAATTTTGTCATATTCTTTCCCGAAGACGGACATGCTCCTTGCATTGGTGAAGGAACCGTTACAAAAATTGTGGTGAAAGTGAGAGTTGTTTCTTGATAATAACACATTTTCTGCAATTAAAACGCTCTATATTCTAA
>JAITVC010000044.1 GCA_031286005.1 Bacteroidales bacterium | reverse complement strand
CAATAGTATTGTTTATTGCACATCGCTATTCAAGTAAAAACTTACTGTTTCGAGCAATTGTTCTTCAAATTTGTAAATATCATCAAGCGTTTCAAGCAATTCCTTTCTTTCGTTTTTATCTTTATCAAAAAGTCCGATATATTTTTTACCACCATTCAAGTGAAGTCTGCATATTGGTTTTCGATTATTATCATCAAGTAATATTCCGAAATATGATTGCATATCTCGGTAAACAATACGCTCAGCAGAAACTTTACGTCTGACAATTGCCTTTACAATTTTATATCCATCTAATTCTTCTTCTGTTGTTTCAATTAAACTTTTCGGTTCGCTTTCTATCATTTCCTCTGCACGTTGCTCACTTTCTTTCGCTAATGCAGAAGTTAATCTATCGTCAACTTTTTCGCTGACAAACTGATTTAATGCTTTTTTAACTAAATCTGTAAATTGTCCCATTACATTTTCAGTCAATCTACGATTCACATATACTTTGCTTGCAAAAAATCGGACAAACTCTGTTGAAGGGCTTTCAAACTCTTGATTTAATAGTTTTTTTATCTCCTTTATGTATTTTAACGAACTGGCATTGTTTATGATTTTATCTATATCAAAATTCGATTTGTGGAATTTTGCAATTTCGTTGATTGTTGACTCTTTCAATTCTGTAACATTGAACTCTAAAAACGGCTTTTCGTCCATTTTATTTGCATCTTCCAAATCTGAATAAAAGCGATATTCTATACCATTAGTAAGTAACCCAAAACGAGTTTTCGTTACGTGAAAATAACGATGTAACTGCGAACTATGAACATTTAAATCTTCTTTCCAATGTTTACATTCAATGATAATTATAGGACTACCATTCTGTAAAATAGCATAATCTACTTTTTCTCCTTTTTTCAACCCCAAATCTGCTGTAAATTCCGGAACAACTTCAGTAGGATTAAAAACATCATAACCTAAAAGATTAAGAAATGGAAGTATAAAAGCAGTTTTAGTCGCTTCTTCCGTTTCAATTTGTTCCTTCAATTGCACAACTTTTTCGGCTAAGTTTTTAATTTGATTTTGCATGACTTTTATGTTTTAAATTTATATTATTCTAAAATCTTTCTATTTGGCCACCCCGCACCAAACACCTCGTACCTCGCACCCAAATTTATTTCGGAAACAACTCCCTCTCTACCAGTTGGCAAATAATATGCCCAACAAGTGCATGGCCTTCTTGGATTCTCGGCGTATCTTTCGAGGGCATGTTGAGCAACACATCACAATGGTTCTTCATCTCGCCGCCCGTCTCGCCGGTCATCGCTACCACAAACATGCCGCGCTCTTTGGCTGTTTTCATCGCATTTATCACATTGGCCGAATTACCCGAAGTGGATAATCCAATCAGAACATCATTTTCTCTGCCTTTGGCTCGAATTAGGCGGGCATACACTTCATAATACGAATAGTCGTTGGCTACAGCCGTAAGATACGACGTGTCGCAATGTAGCGCATCCGCATGAAGCGGAGGCCTGTCGTAATAAAATCGGCCGGATAATTCGGCGGCCAAATGTTGTGCATCAGCCGCACTACCGCCATTTCCGCAGAACAATACTTTGCCGTACGGCGACAATTGATAAGTCTTCACAATAGCATCAACCACTGTTTGAATGCCCTGCAACAGGTTTTCGTCGTTAAGAAGTTGGGTTTTAACGTCAATAGAATCTTGTATAGCTTGTTTTATCATAAGATTTTGGTTATAATGTTTTTTCGATGAGATATTGATTGCGGGTTGGCGAATTTCTCGACACCAATTCAGCCACATAACCGGCCAGAAATAACTGAGTTCCGATAATCATACACATGATGGCAATATAGAAAAACGGGCTATCGGCAATCAGCGGAGCGCCAATGCCTCTAACCAAGAATAGCCATTTTTGAAAGCCCAGCCAAACCACTGCAATAAGGCCAAAAAAGAAAATCAACGTGCCCAAACTACCAAAAAAGTGCATCGGGCGTTTGGCAAATTTACCGATAAACGAAATTGATAACAAATCAAGGAAACCATTGATAAACCGGCTCAACCCGAATTTAGTTACTCCATATTTCCTTGCACGGTGCTCTACTACTTTCTCTGTGATTTTTCTAAATCCGGCTGTCTTTGCCAAAACAGGAATATAACGGTGCATCTCTCCATAAATCTCTATACTCTTAACCACCTGCGATTTGTAGGCTTTTAGTCCGCAATTGAAATCGTGCAAATAGACACCCGACATTTTTCGTGCTGCCCAATTGAACAACTTCGTCGGCACAGTCTTGCTAATTGGGTCATAGCGCTTCTTCTTCCAGCCCGAAACAAGGTCGAAGCCTTCTTCCGTAATCATGCGATAAAGTTCGGGAATCTCATCCGGACTATCCTGCAAATCGGCGTCCATAGTGATAATTACATCACCCTTAGCCATTTCAAAACCCACATTCAAAGCGGCTGATTTACCATAGTTTCGGCGAAACTTCACAGCATGAATATTCGGATTTTGAGAGGCTAATCGCTCAATCACAGCCCACGATTCATCCGTGCTACCATCATCTATCAAACAAATCTCATACGAAAAATGATGGGCATCCACCACTCTTTCAATCCACGCACAAAGCTCGGGCAACGATTCGGCTTCATTCAGCAAAGGGACAACAACAGAAATATTCATGTTAGCAAGTTTTTTAGCCTACAAAGATACAAAAAATAATTAAGAATTAAAAATTAAGAATTAAAAGATTTTGTACGGGAGTTGTAGCGGACTTGATACGGAGATGGTACGGACTTGGGGATAACCTGTACCGAACTTGTAGTGGACTTGTAGTGGAGTTGGTACCTATTTGGTAGCTTGTAGGTGGCTTCTTGATAGGGCGAGGTGGCTGGGTGCGGGGGGCGAGGTAATGCTCGCTTTTGCTCGCAGTTAAAGGGCTAAGGGTGGTGTGGAATTAAAAGTTAAGTGTTAAAATTTAAGAGATTACGAGTATTGAGTTAATGGTTAAAGCGGGGTAGCCGATGTGAGGGTTATGTGGTAGATGTTGGTTTTTGGGGATTTGATGTGTTTTGTCTTTATTGTTTGATACTGTGTTTAAAATGCTATTTACTGCTTCTTTTTGTGTTTTTTCGGCGTTATGAATTGATTTTGTGTTTTAAACGGTATTTACTGCTTCTTTTTTTTTGAGCATGGCCGGATGGGTTGGGTTGAAAACTATTCTGAACCTGTACCTCAAAATAAAATAACGCCTAAATTTTTAACCTTCAACTTTTCTTAACGACTTAAAGGCAGTAGGCCTACTTTTTCTCGTCTTTCGTTCATTTGTTTAATATCTTCAGTATCCCCTTCAGAAGAATACACGCCATAATATGCGAGATCTGCTTTTATATGCCAACAATACGCATCGTACCAATAACAATATTCCAAACCTTTTCCATTCTCTGCTTGCTTTCGAAAATAAGGCTCAAAAAATAACCATGCTACTCTCGCATATCGTACCTTGAGTCTCAACGTGTGCCATAAGACAAGCGCTGTAGGGTTTTCAGATCTTCCTCTTATTACACGCAAAATATCAATATCGGGATTTTCTTTAATCAATTCTATGATTCTGTAAATGTTTGAAGAATCAACTACCCTCATTATAGAATCAACCTCCTTCTTGCTAAAGTTTTTTTTAGTCAGTTCTATTATTCGATAAATGGTTGCTGAATCTATTCCGCTCGAAAAATCAGAAAACGAGGGATCACCCACCCAGCGAATGGCTTGATCTTTTTCTTTCAATTCTTCCAATTCTTGTGCAATAGACATAATTCGAGGATCTACGATTCGTTTTTTTTCAATCCTAAGAATCTTTTCTAATACCCTTTCCTTGAATCTAATATTTTCAGGAGTTCTTGGAATTAAAAACACTGTATCCCATGACCACCCCGTCGCTCGTTTGTCAAAAATGGATTCAAACCTATTTGACGTGCTTATATATTCTAATCTTTGTGCCGCTTTCAAAAAATAATTTTCTGCTTTTTCACGTTCCCCTTGTATTAGCAATACCTCTGCTAAGTTTATGTATTCAATTCCAAACGCGATTTCATCAAAAAGAGGATGATTGAAAAAGGCTTCATGCTTTTCAACAATATCATCTGAATTTAAGATGCGCGACTGTTTAGCAATATCTTGTAGTCGATACAATTCAACGACTTCGGGACGTAGTTGGGGAAGTTGTGCAAAAACACTATTTGCCACAAACAATTGTAGGATGATAAATTTTAACTTCATAGTTTTAGGGATTTATATTAATAACAGTATTTTTGAAAGTGGCATTGCGAAGCGTAAAAAAATGAACGTTGTATAAAGTACTTATCATCCAATCAAGTTGAGTTAAACTAATCCCCCCGACACCACAAAATTAAGAAAAAAAATTTAACAAACCAAATTTTTCAGAAAAAAACATAACCAATGCATTATTTTTTTTTAGCACTAACCTTGTAGATTGAAAAAAAATTAGTATATTTGCAAAACTAATCTAAAAAAACAAACGCTATGAAATCGCTTTTAACCTTTTCTCTTATGGCTCTCGCGAGCTTACAAGGGTTTTCTCAAGACAATCCATTTTTTAAAGAATGGAAAACACCGTTTGGCGTTCCGCCGTTCAACGAAATCAAAGTAGAACATTTTATGCCTGCCTACCAAGCCGGAATGGCAGAAGAAGCCTCTGAAATTTGGGCGATTATTCGGAACCCCGAAGCGCCTACGTTTGAAAATACCATTGTTGCAATGGATAGATCGGGCGAATTACTCCGTAAGGTAACGCCTGTATTTGGAGGGATTTCGAGTGTCAATAATAATCCTGAATTACAAAAATTGGCACGGCAATTTTCACCGATGATGAGTAAGCACCGTGATGATATTAGCTTGAATCCCCTATTGTTCCAACGTGTAAAAGTTGTTTATGCTCAAAAAGATAATCTGAATCTGAACATAGAACAAAAGAAATTGCTGGAAAATACTTATCGTCGTTTCGTTCGCAGTGGTGCGGATTTGCCAGCCGATAAGCAAGAACAGCTTCGTAAAATCAATAGTGAATTGGCGGCTTTGCAGTTGCAATTCGGTCAGAATTTATTGGCCGAAACTGCTGCTTACACATTAAAAACGAGCGACAAGAATAGACTTTCCGGCTTGACGGATGCTATGTTGAATGAAGCACAATCCCGCGCAAAAAAAGCCAATGAGGTAAATGCCTATTGTTTTGGTCTGGATAATCCAAGTATTATGCCGTTTTTGGGAAATGCCAATGATCGCGAATTTCGTACGGAAATATTGGATGCCTACCTCAATCGTGCCAATCATAACAATGCGCAAGATAATAAGGATATAATCAAAAAATTGATCACGTTGCGCTTGGAACGTGCCAAATTGATGGGTTATGAAACCTACGCACAAATGGCCATTGAAGACCGCATGTCGAAAGACCCGGAAACGGTGATGACATTCTTGAATAAAATGTGGACTCCTTCATTAACAATGGCTAAAAACGAGTTGAGAGATATTGAATCTGTTATGAAGAAACAAAATGTGGCTTTGCCTGCTACCGCATCGGATTGGCGTTATTTCTTCAATAAATCGAAACTGCAAAAATACAATATCAATCAAGAAGAAATCCGTCAATACTTCCAATTGGAAAATGTGCGTGAAGGTATCTTTTATGTTTGTAATCGCCTTTGGGGCATCACGTTTTCCGAATTGAAAAACATGCCTGTTCCCCACTCCGAAGCCACGGCTTGGGAAGTGAAAGACAAAGACGGACAAACAACATTGGCGGTGATTTATATGGATATGCACCCACGTCCTGGCATGAAAAACGGCGGCGCTTGGTGCGGTTCGTATCGTGCGCAAAGTTTTGATGATAAAACAGGACAACGTGTGCCGCCGATTATTACTATTGCTTGTAATTTCACACGTCCTTCCGGTGATAAACCAGCTTTGCTAACAACAGACGAAGCCAATACATTTTTCCATGAATTCGGACACGCTTTAAATCATTTGTTCAGAGAAACCAAATATCGTGGAACAAGTGGTACTCAACGTGATTTTGGCGAATTTCCATCGCAAATTATGGAACATTGGACTTTTGAACCGGAGGTGTTGAAAGTGTATGCCAAACATTACAAAACCGATGCTGCGATTCCTTCCGCATTGGTAAAAAAAATCGCACAAAACGAGATGTATGGACAAGGGTTTGCAACCACTGAATTCTTGGCTGCTTCCTTGTTGGATATGGAATATCATTTGCTGAAAGAAATTCCAAAAGATTTGGATATTGAGAAATTCGAAAAATCTGCTTTGGATAAATACGGTTTGATTTCACAAATTCCGCCACGTTATCGCAGCACGTATTTCACGCACACATTTACGGGTGGATATACGGCCGGTTATTATATGTATATTTGGGCGGAACAATTAGATAGCGACGCTTTTGAGGCATTTTTGGAGAAGAAGAATGTCTTTGATCCAGATTTAGCCAATAAATTGCGCTATGAAATTTTTGCTCGCGGCGGTATTGAAGATGCAATGATCTTGTATAAAAATTTCCGAGGCAAAGAACCTGATGTGAATGCGTTGTTACGGAATCGGGGATTGGAAAAATAATCATTTAGACAGTCAATTAGAAGTGGCCTAAAAAAAATTTGGCCAATTCAGAAAAAAGTCGTACCTTTGCACTTCAATTTCAAAAAATTATTCACTTAAACGAAAGGAAAAAGGTATTTAGTATGATCGTAGTTCCAATGAAAGAGGGCGAAAACATTGATCGCGGATTAAAAAAACTCAAACGCAAATTTGAAAAAACAGGCGTAATTAAAGAGTTGCGTAGACGCAAACAATTCGACAAACCGTCGGTAATTGCCCGGGAACAACGTTTGAAAGCTATCTACGTTCAAGGTTTGCGCCAAGCAGCCGAAGAAAGCATGATGTAGGTTTCAAAGCTAAACAACCCAAAAAAAGAAAATCGCTGCACGGCGATTTTTTTTTTCGACTTTTTTTTCGTAACTTTGTTTCGTATGGATGAATTTTTACAATATTTAAATTCCGAGAAGCGCTATTCCAAGCACACGATAGAAGCTTATCACAACGATTTGCTTCAATTTGGTGCGTTTTTGAAGAGCGCTTATGATACTGATGATTGGAATGTTGTAAAAACTCCACAAGTCCGCACTTGGCTGGCTGAATTAATCAACGATGGACTGTCGGCAACCAGTGTCAACCGCAAACTTTCAACGCTCAAATCGTTTTACCGCTACCAACTTAAACAAGGTTTAATCACACAAAATCCTACGTTGGGAGCCGTTTCGCCCAAACCCCAAAAACGTTTGCCGGTTTATGTTGAAGAACGCCAACTCAACGAACTGCTTTCCAAAACTTATGATGAAAGTAATTTTGAAAGCATGCGCAACCGCCTTATCGTTGAACTGCTATATGCTACCGGCTTGCGTGTGTCGGAGTTGGTTAATCTCAAACGTAGTGATCTGAATTTACCACAAAAAACCATCAAAGTATTGGGCAAACGCAATAAAGAACGCATTGTCCCGTTAACCGATTTCGCCTGCAAACTGTTGGAATCCTACCTGCAATTGAAATCGACCACACTCCCCTATTCCGACGAAAACCTTTGGGTAAATCTTAAACATAGAACTTTGTCGTGTGGCCATGTTTATACAATCGTTAACCGTTTTTTACAGCAAATACCGATTGATAAACGCAGTCCGCACGTGTTGCGTCATACCTTTGCCACGCATTTGCTGAATCATGGCGCTGATTTAAATGCCGTGAAAGAATTACTTGGCCACAGCAGTTTGGCTGCAACGCAAGTGTATACTCATAATAGCATCGAAAAACTCAAACAAGCATACTTAACCGCCCATCCAAGGGCATAAAAACAATACAATTATGAATATCATCATCAATGCCGTAAAATTCAAGGCCGACCAAAAACTCAACGAATTTGTAGAAGACAAAATCCAGCGTTTAGTCAAACATTCCCCGCAAGTCATCGGTGCAGAAATTACCATGAAATTGGAACAAGACCACGAACATGGCAATAAAGTAGTTGACATCCGTTTGGAAATTAAGGGCAATGATTTGTTTGCACGCAAACAAGCCTCAACGTTTGAAGAAGCGTGCGTGGAAGCTTGCGAAGCGCTCAAAAACCAGCTCGAAAAGATTAAATTTTAAATGTCGGATACGATTTGTGCTATTTCTACGCCGTTTGGGGTGGGAGGACTTGCTGTGATTAGGGTTTCGGGCGAGGGGGCTGTGCTATTCGTGCTTCCATTTATAGGTAAAAGGGTGCGGGGTGCGGGGTGCGAGGTGCAGTCGAGGGATCCTCTTGCTATGGGATGTCTCGACTACGCTCGACATGACGACTTTGTATTGCAAGAGCGTAAAGCTACTTTCTGCACATTCCAACACAAGGGAGAACTGATTGATGAGGTTGTTGTAACATACTTCCAAGCCCCTAAATCTTACACCGGCGAGGACATCGTTGAGATAGCCTGTCATGGCTCAAGCTATGTTCAGCAAAAGATTTTGCAGGTGTTGATTGCCAACGGTTGCCGTTTGGCCAATGCGGGCGAATTTACCCAACGGGCTTTTCTTAATGGGAAAATGGATTTGTCGCAGGCTGAGGCTGTGGCCGATTTGATTCATGCGCAA
>JAITVC010000018.1 GCA_031286005.1 Bacteroidales bacterium | reverse complement strand
TGTTGTGGGATTCCGTCCACCGGCATGATATAAGGCAAGTTGATTTCGGTAGAAGTCGAACTCGACAATTCGATTTTCGCCTTTTCGGCGGCTTCTTTCAAGCGTTGCAGAGCCATCGGATCTTTACGCAAGTCGATGCCTTTGTCTTTTTGAAACTCGTCGGCAAGCCAGTTGATGATGTTTTGGTCAAAGTCATCACCGCCAAGGTGGGTGTCGCCGTTGGTTGATTTCACTTCAAACACGCCATCGCCCAATTCGAGGATGGAGATGTCGAACGTACCGCCACCCAAGTCGAACACTGCGATTTTACTATCGGCGTTCTTTTTATCCATACCATAAGCCAAAGCCGCAGCCGTAGGCTCGTTGATGATGCGTTGCACTTTGAGGCCTGCAATTTCGCCGGCTTCTTTGGTGGCTTGACGTTGGGCATCGTTGAAATACGCCGGAACTGTGATAACGGCTTCCGAAACGGTTTGTCCCAAATAATCTTCGGCAGTTTTCTTCATTTTTTGAAGAATCATGGCCGAGATTTCTTGCGGCGTGTAGGTTTTGCCGTCGATTTCGACACCTGCCATGTTGTTTTTGCCTGCTTTAATCGCATAAGGCACCCGTGAAACTTCGTTTTTCACTTGTTCCATGCTTTCGCCCATAAAACGTTTGATCGAAAACACGGTTTTTTGAGGATTAGTGATCGCCTGACGTTTCGCCGGATCACCCACTTTGCGTTCGCCCCCATCGACGAATGCCACCACTGAAGGTGTAGTTCTGCGACCTTCGTTGTTTGTAATAACAACCGATTCGTTACCTTCCATCACTGCCACGCAGGAGTTTGAAGTTCCAAGGTCAATTCCAATAATTTTTGCCATAATATTTGTTTTTTATTTATTAATTTCACTTTTACCTTTAATACAACAAATTCCGTGCCAAAACGGAAAATCTGACAAAATGGCATGAATATTCGTAGAGGCAGATTTCAAGCCTGCCCCTACATACAATACATAATAAAGGGCACCTCTAATAATCCCAAACTCTGCGTTATGCTCAATCGATAAAATGCTCATTTACTACGGTAAACTCCGCTTTTATCTCAATCGCAAGCATTGATTTTGAAATTATTAGAAGTCCCCTAAAGAATGTAGGATTATTCTTGGACTTCCCCTACAGTTTTACTCGAAAACCATTTATACACCACCGGAATCACGTATAACGTTAATAATGTGGCTAATGTGGCACCGCCGGCAACGGCAATCCCCATGGATACACGGCTTTCGGAACCTGCTCCTAAGGCCAACGCAATCGGCAAAATACCGAAAATGGTGGACATGGCGGTCATCAAAATCGGACGAAAACGCTGTTGCGCCGCATCTTGCACGGCATCCAACACATTCAAACCTTGTTCCTTTTTCTGATTGGCAAATTCCACAATCAAAATACCGTTTTTCGTTACCAAACCGATGAGCATAATCACCCCAATCTGACTAAAAATATTCCACGTTTCTTTGAAATACCAAAGCGAAAACAAGGCACCGGCCAAAGCCAATGGCACAGTGAACAGGATGATGAACGGATCTCGGAAACTCTCGAACTGCGCAGCTAACGAGAGATACACGAGTAATAGCGCAAGCACAAAAGCGTAAACGATTGAGCCGGAGTTGTCGCGCATTTCACGTGCTTGTCCGGTGAGGTCGGTGCGGAAACTATCATCGAGCGTTTTCTTGGCTGTGGCTTGGAGTTCTTCTACGCATTCGCCGAGCGTAACACCGGGCGCCATTTGCGCAGTAATCGTTGCACTGACATAGCGATTGAAACGGTACAACTGTGGCGGATTGGCTTGTTCGACCAACGTGATGAGGTTGTCCATTTGAATGAGAACGCCATCTTCATTGCGAACGTACAACGACGAAATATCAAGCGGTTGATTTCGATTTACTTTATCAAATTGGCCGATAACTTCATATTGTTTGCCGTTCATTACAAAATAGCCGTAGCGCGAGCCGGAAAGTCCGAATTGCAGGGTTTGCGAGATGTCTTGAACACTAACTTTCAGTGTTTTGGCTTTATCTCGGTCAATTTCTACACGAACTTCGGGTTTGTTGAATTTGAGGTTGGCATCCACAAAAGCGAACTTGGTATTTTTGCGTGCTTCATCCAAAAATTCGGGTAATTTCTCACGAAGTTTGTCGAGATTGGTGGCTTGAATCACAAATTGCACAGCGTTTCCGCCACCGCCACGACCGGCTTTGATGGTTGGTTGTTGGCGAACCATCACACGGGCAGAACTTAATTTTCGCACTTCACGTGTTAATTCGTCGGCAATATCTTCTTGCGAACGTTTCCGTGTGGCTGAATTTGTGAGCATAATCCGTGCATTACCGGAGTTTGAACCGCCTCCACCCCAACTCGGCGAAGTGTTGACAATGATCGACTCTAAATTATCACCACAAACAGCATTGATAACATCCGTCAATTCAAACATAAATTGATCCATCTTTTCAAACGAATAACCTTCTTGTGCGGTTACTTGCAACGAAATGGAATCACGGTCTTCGGAAGGCGCCAATTCACTTGGAATATTGGTAAAACACAGCGCAACAATCACGAATGAACTGATCAAAATCACGCCCGCTACGATCGGTCTGCGCATAAAGGCTCGCAAACTTCGACCATAAACATCGATCATCCAATTAAAAAACCGTTCGGATATTTGGAAAAACCAATTGGGATTTAGATTCGGTTTCAATAATTTGGAACACAACATCGGCGAAAGCGTGAGGGCTACAAACGACGAAATCACTACGGCTCCGGCAATCACGATACCAAATTCGCGGAACAAACGCCCGGTCATCCCTTGAAGGAAAACAATCGG
>JAITVC010000264.1 GCA_031286005.1 Bacteroidales bacterium | reverse complement strand
TACAAACATTTTCGGATTATTCAAGATGCGCCGTCAAGCTATTTCCAATGTGTGAGAAATCATTTCCTGCATTCAATTCGAAATGCCAAATCGGACATCGTTATAGAAACCCCCTATTTCTTGCCCGGTTTCGCCATCCGCCGTGCTTTAATGAATGCGGCGAAAAGGCGCCACGTTTCCGTCAAACTGCTTATTCCGCTGTATTCCGATATGCGAACGGTGGATTTGCTCCGCAACAAATATCTGGGATTGCTGCACAAAAACGGCGTGCAACTGCTGTTCTACGTGCCCAATAATCTTCACGCCAAGTGCATGATGGTGGACGGGGGGCGTTTCTCAATCGGGTCGGCCAATTTTGATTACCGCAGCTTTCGCTATCAATTTGAGATTGTGGTTTCGGGTAAAGATAAAGAGGTGATCGAACTGCTGTCCGACCACCTCAAAACGACTGAGGAAAATTGTATTCCCTTCGACTACGAAACGTGGAAACATCGTGGCAATATGATGAAATTTGCCGAAGGGCTGATGTTTCCGTTCCGAAAGCTATTTTAATGCTTCGCGAACTTTGGTTTCCAATTCCTCCATCAATTCCGGATTATCATTGAGAAGTTGTTTAACCGCCTCGCGGCCTTGTCCCAACTTCGTTTCGCCGTAGCTAAACCATGAGCCGCTTTTCTTGATGATGTTGAGATCCACACCGGCATCCAAAATTTCGCCAACTTTGGAAATCCCTTCGCCATAAAGCAAATCAAATTCCGCTGTGCGGAACGGTGGGGCCACTTTATTCTTGAGAATTTTCACTTTCACGCGATTTCCCATCACCGTTTCGCCTTCTTTGATTTGCGATTGACGGCGAATATCCACACGCACGGAGGCGTAGAATTTGAGTGCATTACCGCCGGTTGTTGTTTCCGGATTGCCATACACCACACCGATTTTCTCGCGCAATTGGTTGATGAAAATACAGCAGCAACCCGTTTTACTGATAATTCCGGTAAGTTTGCGCAACGCTTGCGACATCAAACGTGCGTGAAGCCCCATCTTGGAATCGCCCATCTCGCCTTCGATTTCGCTTTTCGGCGTAAGTGCAGCCACAGAGTCGATAACAATAATATCAATTGCGCCCGAGCGAATCAAGTTTTCGGCAATTTCCAGAGCCTGTTCGCCGTTGTCGGGCTGAGAAATCAGCAACTCTTCCACATTCACGCCCAATTTTTGCGCATAAAACCGGTCGAACGCATGTTCGGCATCAATAAACGCCGCAATACCGCCTGTTTTTTGAACTTCGGCAATCGCATGAATTGCCAATGTGGTTTTTCCCGAAGATTCCGGCCCGAAAATTTCAATAATCCGACCGCGCGGAAAACCACCAACGCCAAGCGCCACATCCACGCCAATAGAACCCGTCGAAATCACATCGACTTTCTCAACGGCACGATCGCCCAACTTCATAATTGCACCTTTCCCGTGGGTTTTTTCAATTGCATCCAACGTGATTTGAAGCGCTTTCAGCTTCGCCGATTTGTCGGTTTGTTCGATGACTTCGTCTTTTTTTGCCATATCATTATAGTATTTAAATGTTAATTTATTGAGTTATTCCAGAAACTTTATGTCCCGAAAATCATTTGCAAAAGTACAACAAAATTTCCGAAAAAAAAAGTTAAAAAGTGTTAATAATTGTTAAAAGTGAGTCGGGATTAGTGAAAAGTGAATAGGGATTGGCGGTTTCAAAAATTTTTCGTATCTTTGCCGAAAATTTTCTGAAACATGCAACAAACCTACAAACCTAATGCATTGCTATCTTCTGACGTGTCAAAATGTCATGAGACTGACATTTTGTCAGGTTTTAGGCTTTCAGAAGGTTCTGAAAGTAACAAAATGCCCTTTTTTAGACTTTCAGAAGTCTCTGAAAGTAACAAAATGCCCTTGCCGGAACTTTCAGAAGTCTCTGAAACTAACAAAATGGCCTTGTCGGGACTTTCAGAAAGCTCTGAAAGTAACAAAACGGCCTTGCCGACACTTTCAGAAGGTTCTGAAACCTCTGTTCAAGGAGATTCCTCGACTTCACTGCGTTTCGCTCGGAATGACGACGACTATTTTCATTCTCTCATTTTTCCCTGCCTGCGATTCCCGTCATGTCGAGCAAGCGCACGCAGTGCGCGCCGTCGAGACATCCGCAAACTATTAATCACAAATATTTAATTTATGCAAATCAAAAAATTCAATCAAAACAATCTTCGCAATGACGAACATTTCCAATTCCACACGGAATTTCGGAATTTAGTGCAAAAACATCTTATCGACGGCGAAAATGAGAGCCGGCAAGTGAGAGACCGCTTTGAGCCGTATCTCGTCGTTTTTAATCAAGAAGACGAGGCGTTGGTAAAGATTACGAAAAGTGCGCTCACGGCGGAACTTTTGGATGCGGATAAGGCGCGCGATGTTCTCTTTCGAGGAATGGCCGATGCTAATATTTCGGCGCTCAACCATTTTAAACCCGATGTGCAAAAGGCGGCCGAACGGCTCAAAATTGTGCTCGACACCTACGGAAATCTGGCGCAAAAACCGCTGGATGCCGAAACTTCGGCCATCAACAACCTGCTGCAAGACCTTGAGGGGCAATATGCCGCAGATGCCAAACTCGTGGGCGTGTGGGATTGGGTGGCTGAACTAAAAACGGCCAACAAAGCGTTCGACCAATTGATGGGCGGTCGCTACGAGGAAACGGGACTGAAAACCGACCTCGTTTTGAAAGACGTGCGCCAGCAGTTGGACAAGGCCTATCGCACTATCGTGGATGTTATCCATGCCCTCATCGTTTTGGAGGGCGACGCCCTATTCGGCGAGTTCATCCGCAACTTCAATCCCGTTATCGACAGATACGAAGCCCTTTTGGCCAAACGCAAGGGCATCGCGGCGGTAAAGAAAAAGGAAGAGGAAACGGAATAATCATGGTAGGGGTCGAATATTTTCGACCCCTACGTTTTTATTAAAACATCTCAAAAATGTTGCAAACCTCCGAAACGTGTTTGATATTCGGAAATGCGATGGTTAGTTTGCCGTTGATTTCTTTAAATTCGCAGTCTTTCGGGTGGTTTTTGACGAACTCTAAAACCTTTTCAAAGGTGGGCGATTGGTAGAATGTAGAATCTTGGTCGGTGATGAATGTGCCGACAAACTTCTGACGTTTCAAAACCGCTTTTTCCAATCCGATTTGTTTCGCCATGCGGCGCATTTTTATTGTTTCGATGAGTTCTTCGGTTTGTGGGGGCACTTTGCCGAAGCGGTCTTCCAATTGGTGTTTGAATGTGGCGAGTTCCTCGTCGGTTTCCAGCGCATCCAATTGTTTGTAGAGGCTGAGCCTTTCGGCCACACTGTTCACGTAAGTGTCGGGCATCAGCAGTTCCAAATCGGTTTCAATAACACAATCTTTTGAGGCCAATATTTCGGGTTTTTCATCCGATTGATAGAGGTCTTTAAACTCGGTTTCTTTCAACTCTTGAATGGCTTCGTCCAAGATTTTGTGATAGGTGTCGAAGCCAATATCGGCAATAAACCCGCTCTGTTCAGCGCCAAGCACATTGCCCGCACCACGAATATCCAAGTCGCGCATGGCGATGTTGAAACCGCTGCCTATTTCCGAAAATTCCTCAATCGCACGCAAGCGTTTCTTGGCCTCATCGCTCAATTGGTAGGATGGCGGCGAAATCAGATAGCAGAACGATTTCTTGTTTGACCGTCCCACCCGTCCGCGCAACTGGTGCAATTCGCTCAATCCGTAAGCCTGTGCTTCGTTGATGATAATGGTGTTCGCATTGGGAATATCCAGGCCGTTTTCCACAATTTTGGTGGCTACTAAAATATCCAGTTCGCCTTCGATAAAACTCATCATCACATCTTCGAGTTTGTCGCCGTCCATTTGTCCGTGCCCCACGCCAATGCGGGCATCGGGCACCAAACGTTGCACTAATCCGGCGATGTCCATGATGTTTTGCACACGGCTGTGCACGAAGAACACCTGTCCGCCTCGACTCAATTCATGAACAATCGCATCTCGAATAATTTCTTCGTCGAACACATGAATTTCGGTGTGAACGGGGAAGCGATTGGGCGGCGGCGTGCTGATAATCGACATGTCGCGCGCACCCATCAACGAGAACTGCAAGGTGCGTGGAATGGGCGTTGCCGAAAGTGCGAGCGTGTCGACATTCACTTTCATGGCTTTCAATTTCTCTTTCATGGCCACGCCGAATTTCTGTTCTTCGTCGATAATTAACAAGCCCAAATCCTTGAATTGAATGTCTTTTCCCGTAAGGCGATGCGTGCCTATTAGGATGTCGACTTGTCCGTTTTTCAATTCTTTTAGGATATGTGTTTTCTCTTTGGTGGTGCGGAATCGTGAAATATAATCCACTTTGCACGGCATGTTTTTCAAACGTTCGGAAAACGTTTTATAATGCTGAAACGCAAGGATTGTTGTAGGCACCAAAACGGCGACTTGCTTACCATCGGACACCGCTTTGAAAGCCGCACGAATGGCCACTTCGGTCTTTCCAAAGCCCACATCGCCGCAAATCAATCTATCCATCGGCGAAATGGATTCCATATCAGTTTTCACATCTTGCGTGGCTTTGAGCTGGTCGGGCGTGTCTTCGTAAAAAAACGAGGCTTCCAACTCGTTTTGCAAAAACGAATCCGCATTGAAAGCGAAACCGCGAGAGGCTTTGCGCTGGGCATAGAGTTTGATTAAATCTTTGGCAATATCTTTGACACGCTGCTTGGCTTTATGTTTTAGAACGCTCCACGTGTTGGAGCCCAAGCGTGTCAATGTGGGGGCAGTACCTTCTTTTCCGCTGTAGCGAGATATTTTGTGCAGAGCGTGAATGCTGATAAAAAGCACATCGTTATCTTTGTAGACCAAGCGAATGGTTTCTTGCTGATGCCCGCCAACCTCCGTCTTTTCAAGCCCTCCAAAACGTGCAACGCCATGGTCGATGTGGGTTACGTAATCGCCCGGCTTCAAATCATAGAGCTCTTTTAGCGTAATCGTTTCCTTGTTCTGAATTTGGCGATGGGTGGTAAAGCGGTGGTAGCGTTCAAAGATTTGATGGTCGGTAAAGCACGCTATTTTCTGTTGATGGTCGATGAAACCCTCGTGAACAGAAATTTTCAAAGGAATAAACCGCACTTGCCGTTCGGCGCTTCCCAACTCGAAAAACACACGTTCCAAACGTTGAATCTGCTTGGCATTGTCCGACAGAATTAAGTTAGAATAACCGTTGTCGGATTGGTCTAACAGGGTGTTGACTAATAGTTCAAATTGTTTATTAAACGCAGGCTGTGGACGAAAATCAAAGGCAATATCCTCGTCGTGCTTGAAATAATTCGACATCCCAAATTCAACGATAGGAAACGCCTTAATATCCTTCAAAAACTCGTCGCCCGAACAATATAGTTCTTCTGGCTTTGCTCTCGATACCAGCGATTCTAACGATTGATAAATCTGCGTAGCCTTATCTAACGAACGGTTTAAAACCACGCTGCACGACTCTGCATCATCTAACCAAATAGCGGTATCTTTTGGAAGATGGGCAAAAATAGAAACGCGGGCACTTCGACTTCGCTCAGTGTCCGGATTGTGGTCGCTGAGCGGAGTCGAAGCGTGGATATTGGGTAGAATAGTGATATTCTCATAACGCTGTTTGGAAAGTTGCGAAACCGCATCGAAACTGCGAATGGATTCTATTTCGTCGCCAAAGAACTCCAACCGATAGGGGTCGTCTCCGGCAAATGAAAACACATCTAAAATACCGCCACGAACAGCATATTGGCCGGGTTCCAAAACAAAATCCACTCGCTCAAAATGATGTTCTATCAAAAGGTCAATCACAAAATCTAAAGAAACCGCTTCGTGGGTTTGCAGTTTGATAGTGTTTTTTCGCAACACGGTTTGTGTAATTACCTTTTCGGAAAGGGCTTCGGGATACGTTACAATAATGAGTGCGGGGAGCGAGGAACGACATTGCGATAAACGATGTAGAACTTCGGCACGTTGCAACACATTGGCGTTATCTACCAACTCCGCATCGTAGGGCCGTTTCGCGGAAGCGGGAAAAAACAACACATTTTTCTGCTCAAAATCCAACTGGTATTCGTCCAACAACTTTTCCAAATCGTTGTGAAAATAGGCAGCTTCTTCTCTATCCTGCAAAATGAACAAATGATAGAGATAGGTTTCCGAAATCGTTGCAGCGGCAATCAATGCACGCGATGAGCCCGAAAATCCGGAAAGGCCTGCTTTCAAAAGAGTATCGGATTTTTGCAACGCCTGCACAAGGGTTTTCACATTCGGCGATTGACGATAGATTTGGATAAGTTCTGCGGATGTCATGATAAAAAAGAATGCAAAGATACGAAAAACCCGAAAAATGGAAACGCTATTGAGCGAAAAAATACCAAAAACAAATGCCTACATACATTAATTTTAGTCCTGTCGACAGTAGAAATCCCACAAATGTCATGGCCGAAACGCGTAAGGCTTTTCGGGTATCGTTGTTAACCATCATTTCCCCGATAAACGCGCCAAGAAACATCCCTAAAAGCATTCCGATAGGTGTAAATATAAGGCC
>JAITVC010000232.1 GCA_031286005.1 Bacteroidales bacterium | reverse complement strand
TGCTTTATTATTTTGTACAAAATAATAAAGCAATAGTTTTTCCGATAAAAAACTTGTTTATTCTAAAAATATCCGTTTACTTTAAGCGATTTTTTACAGAGTTTCAACGCGCTTCAACTCTTGCTAAGAATCAATCGTTTAAAAACAAATCACCGAAGCGCTCCACCTACTAATTGATTTTTTATGAAAAACATGTCTTTTAAACGTATTTTTCTCCTTTCATCACTGATATTACTTATAATCAATCCTTTGTCGATTCAATCTCAAGTGAATTTTTCGGAAGTGGAAGAAATTATTTCACGTTATTACGGAGAATGGAACGACAGTAATTATCCCGGACTGATTACATCCCGAGTTCCTAACACGGCACTAACGGGAAACGGAGACGTTGGTGTTGTTTCGGGTGGAGATATGGATACAAAAACGTTTTATATCTCGAAAGGCGATTTTTGGACCTATCAAGGTTCGCCCGTTCCTATCGGTGGAATTACTATTCGTAAAAATGCGACAGAAGAAGATTTGGGTACTTCATTGGCTTTAAATGCAGCTGTAACTGCAAGCGCTTCGCACCCCAACTTTCCACCCTCTCGAATGGTGAATGGGCAATGGATGTTGGGTTACGAAGGTTGGGTGTCGGATGTAAATACTGCCGCAGCGACCAATCCGTTTTGGGTCGAATTGGATTTGGGTAGCATTAAAACGTTTAATCAGATAGTACTTAGGCACGATGCAGCTGCTCGTCCTCAAGAAATGGCTAACGTAACAAGCAATTTTACGATTTCGGTTCGCAACACAACTACTCAAGACTGGAAAATTGTAGCTACTGAAACGGGGAACGTGTTGCCTATCAGCAAAATTGCTTTAGAGGAAGAAGTATCGGCACAGTATGTTCGTTTAGAGATAACTAAAGCCACACAAGAAACAACAGATGACTCACGCTATAATCCGAGAGCTCGTATCGGTCAGTTTGAATTATATTTGAATAAAAATTTGGATGAGACTCCACAGCCTGTTAATCATTCGCTTCACGAAGTTCAAGATATGTTAAATGCAGAAATCAGAACCGATTTCGAATCGGGAGATGCTGTCCTAAAAATGAAAACATTTACATCTGCCGTCCAAAATCTTTTAGTCATTGCGCTAACTTCCGAAAGCGAAAAAACAATAGAATTGGATGTCAATCTGTGGCCCAAGGCCGATAATGTAAATTTCCCCGTATCTTCGGCCACAAAACCGGATTATATAACCGTTTCGCGTTCAACGCCGAACAATTATCGCTCCAATTCGCTTTCGCACACATCCAAAGCGTCTATGAGTTCAAAAATTATCGGTTCGGATTTCACCACCAAGCTAAATGCTAAAGACGGTAGTGCAAGCATGATATTTTCGATAGAGCCGGCACAAACCGTTTATATAATAACTGCTATCGAAGGCGGTGGGCGCACGTATGACTATCAAGGACGATTACTCTCGTCAGATCCTGTAGCTAAATCAATTGAAACCCTCTCGGCTGTTACGGATGAAAATACGGTAAGCACTTTGCTGGAAAATCATCGTAATTGGTGGAAAGAATATTGGTCGGCATCTTATATTAAATTAGACCCAAGCGATGCAAAAATGAATACGTTGATGAAATATTACTATGCCGCACAATACGCATTGGCTTGTAACATCAGAGAAGGAAAAGTTGCTCCCGGTTTATATGGATTGTGGCATACGAGCGACAATCCGAATTGGAACTCGGATTACCATTTGAACTATAATTTTATTTCTACTTTTTACGGCGTAAATTCGAGCAATCGCGTGTGGCAAGGTTTGCCGGCTATTGATGTCATTCAACAGTACAAACAAGCCGGAATAAAAAATGCTTCTACCATAAGCGAACTCAGAAAAGTCAAAAGCGACTTTGTGAATGCTAAAATAGCCAAAGGCGACATTGATGCTACCAAAGGAATCTCCGATGCCGTATTATATCCGGTAGGAATTGGCCCATGGGGCATGACGCTTGATTTCAGCTATCATAACGAAGCGTTGAATGCAGCATTTAGCGCCTACCCTATGATCGAATATTACAATTACACGCAAGACGAAGTATTTTTGAGAGATGTGATGTATGATTATCTGAAAAAGTGTGTCAATTTTTACGAGGCTTGGTTAGAATACGAAAACGGTAAATATGTTCTGTATGCAGGCTATAATGAAGGTTCTTGGGCAATTAATCCGGCTGTTGAGCTTTCGGTGTTGAAAAGCGCTTTGAAAAACCTGATACAGGCAAGCACCACACTGGGCTTAGACGAGGACAAACGCTCGCATTGGAAAAACATGTTGGATAATTTGGCCGCTCAACCCACAGCTACCTATCAAAATAAAAAAGTTTACTCGTTGGCCGAACAAGAATGGCTCAACAATGCTTGGCAGGCCATGACAAACCCTGTTCCCGGCGATGGAAATATCATTCCGATGGAAAGCGTTATACCCGGCGAACAAGTAGGCTATTATTCTCCCCAAGAAGAATTGGATATTGCTAAAAATACCATCGATATTTTTTCGGGAAGAGGCGCTTGGGGACAAATAAATAATTTTCCTAAAATTTATCCGATAGCAGTAAATACGCGCTATCCGGTAGCTACTATTGTTAATCAGTTTGCTTCTACCATCAACAATCAAATAAAAAACAATTTAATGATAGAAGACGGTACTCACGGTATAGAAAAAGCCGGAGCGATAGAAGC
>JAITVC010000230.1 GCA_031286005.1 Bacteroidales bacterium | reverse complement strand
GAGTCGACTTTATTCTTCATCACATCCGGCCGGTGTGTTTTAGGGTTACGATTAATCAATCCCAAGAAAACAATATTTAAGCCATCTTTTTCAATACTATAATAAGGTTCTATCACATCTAATGTCGAGCCTTTTAGCTCCATGTTTGCCGAAATTTCAATTGCATTCGATTGTTTGATACGCTCGTTGAGCAACTTCTGTCCATAATCAAACTCATGATTTCCAATCGTAGACACATCAACGCCAATCCGGTTTTCAAGGTCGATAATCGGAAGTCCCGGCTCGTTGTAATAATCGTTGTACGGATTTCCGGTAAACCGGTCGCCGGCATTAACCACAATCACATTCGGATTTGCAGCCTTTGTTTCTTTCACAAATGCCGAAAGTTTAGGCAAATAGTCAAATGTCCCATGAATATCATTCATCGAAATGATCACAACCTCAGTTCCGTCCGATCGGTTCGAATCACACGAAACCATCCAAAAAGCACACCACAGCATGCCCAAAAATGCAAATTGCTTTTTATTTTTCATCAAAATATCATTTTTCGCTTTGCAAAGATACGAAAAATTATTGATACTTTTCATTTCTTACTAATCACTACTTTTCAGAATCTCCAAAATCTCCTCCCCAAACGATTTCGTTTTGCCCTTCCCAAACCCTTTGATTTTAGCCAACTCTTCAAGCGTTTGAGGGCGCAGGTTCACTATCGAAACCAATGTTTTCGTATGTAAAATACAATAGGCCGGAACCTCTAATTCCTCCGCCCTAACTTTTCGCCACAGGCGCAATTCTTCAAACAGTTCGGGATTTTCAACATCGGCAGAGGCGTCTATTTTCTCCACTTTGGGCGCTTTGGGCAGTTTAGGCTCAATCAATGTAGCTTTCGCTCGCTCATCCACGTAAGCGGATAAAAAAAAGCCATCTTTACAAGCGCTAAAACAAGCCAGTTTATAGTAGATTTCCGTGTTGATTTGTTGCAATAAATCTTTGATTTTAGAGGTCAGTTCTTTGTTGTCCGACGTGAAATTAATCTTGCTGAAATACTCTTCACGAAGATAATTCAGAATATCCGAGAAATACGGTTGCGATGATTTTATTTTCTTCTGAAACTCTTGGTTATCCTCTAAAACCAACGGTTGCGAAAGATAATAATTCAAATGGTTGTGAAATTTCAGCACAACCGGATTCAACTCCTTTTCAACACAATCTAAAATTTCCGAAAGCATAGGTTTTATCGTACCTACAATGCTGTTGGGATGTTCATAATAAAGTTTCAACGTTCGTCTGCAAAGGCGCACCAACACAGAGAAATCGTAGAGTTCAAACAACAATTCACGCTGATAGTCTAATTTGGCTTGTTGCAAGCGTTTTTCATCGGGCTGATTGCGTTCGGCATCTTCCGTATACTGCCGAATTTGCCGGTCATTATGCAAGCACGATGCTTCGATTTTAGAGGTCAGCACCAAGCCTTCCAACGTTTTACAACGGCTCAATGCCACATAAACCTGTCCGTGTGCAAACGCCGAACGCGCATCAATGGCCGCTTTTTCAAAGGTCAAGCCCTGACTTTTATGAATCGTCATCGCCCATGCCAACCGTAGCGGATAGTGCACAAAAACACCAATCGTTTGCTCCCGAATGGCTTTAGTTTCGTCATCAATTTCATAGCGAATATTGCGCCACTCCACACGTGGAACAATGATTTCAAAATCATCGCCCGGACATTTTACCACTATTCTACTTTCGGAAATATCAACAATTGTTCCGATTTTACCATTGTAAAATTGCTTGGCATATTCGGACACCGTCTTCGCAAACATCACTTGGGCGCCGAGTTTCAACTTCAACGATTTCTCAACCGGATAACTCCATTCCGGAAAATCATCATACACCGTAGCCTCAAAAACATATTCTTCTTCATCAATCTCATCCAGCTTTTGTTGATTGATCTCTTGCGCCTGATAGCGATGCGTGGTCAGCTGAATAATCTGTTCGCCGCACTTGGTTTGGAAATTCGGGTCATAGCGCAAATTCAACGATTTCAGAGTTTCCGCATCCAATTGATTGGTACGAACTCTATTCAAAATTTCGATAAATTCCTCATCCCGCTGACGAAAAATCTGTTTAAGTTCAATCGTTACATAATCCGTTTGACTCAACGCACCGCTGCTAAAAAAATACGGCGTTTGATACACCGTTTTCAGCAAATCCCATTCCTCATCCTTCACCACCGGCGGCAATTGTTGCAAGTCGCCAATCATCAGCAATTGCACGCCGCCAAACGGCTTCGCATTCCGTCGAAAGCGTTTCAGCACCGCATCCACCGCATCAAGCACATCCGCACGCACCATACTGATTTCATCAATCACCAGCAAATCCATGCTCCGGATAATATTAATCTTTTCCTTGCGGAACATCTTATTAAACCCTTCCGGCGGATGAGTCGGTAAAAACGGACTCAACGGCAATTGAAAAAACGAGTGAATTGTTTGTCCACCCGCATTAATAGCAGCTACACCCGTAGGCGCAACCACCACCATTCGCTTAGGCGAATGCGCTTTAAGTTGGTGTAAAAACGTAGTCTTCCCCGTTCCCGCCCTACCGGTCAGAAATATATTCTTCGACGAAAAAGCCACAAAATCATTCGCCAACTGTAATTCCACATTAGTCTCCACTCTATTTCAAACTTTTTCGACAAAGTTACAAAAAAAATCCCAATAAAAAAATTTAAAAATTTTAACACTTCATGGTTTATTTGTAAGCAGTATTTGGAGCCGGCAGACTACACAGAACTTATCCAAGAATACAAAAAGCCATACACAGAAACAGAAAATATATAACTTTAACAAACTATAAACATGCTATTTAATTCTTAACTGAATGACATTGGGCACAGCCTCGGCCGAACGTCAATAATCTTTCTTTACAGCCCTGGCCAACGGGGATAATCCGACTGATGCACAGCATCAGCCGAACGTCAACAATCGCATTCTTCACAGCATCAACCCAACGGCGAAAATAGCTATAACTTGAAAACCAACCCAACGCTAAGACGGTATAGAAATTCAGCATGTAGTTCAATTCTATCATCTCGTAAATAACTATCTGTATTATCTATTAAAAACCATCCCTCCGTAATTTTATAGTTATGTAACCCTGCTTGTGCTTGGAATTTAAGGCCTAAAATATCTCCTATCGGCAAATAATATCCTATTTGACCATATATTGCTTTCCCCGGAAAAAATGTCGGCGAATCAATATCCGGATAATCATCAAACAACTTCTGTGATTCTTTATTTACCCAATTAAAATTGAGAGCAAATTTCAATCCTATGTATAATCCATCTATTATGTAAAAATTACCGTCCAAAAACAATCCGTGTGATACAAATTGCACATCATTTACCCCTCTGTATGAAGTTTTATTACCAAAAACAGAATAGCCAAGATTAGCCTCCAATTTTATCGATTTTATAGGAATAATTATCCCGCCAAACAAATCTCCAGACCATGAACTATTTTGAGCAAATCCGCCAATTGCTCCAATAGATAACTTTACTTTCAACGAGTCTTTCTTAGCACCGTAAGACTTATTTGCAAAGCATATTAAGCCTAACAAACCAACTATTAATGTTATTTTCTTCATCTAAATATATTTTACTGTTAATTTTAATGCTATATTTAGCCAAGCAATTATTTTTGAAACACAAGATTATTGGATATAATCATTTGTACTATCCGGCTTATGATCAAACTGCTTGAAATGCCAAGTTTCATCAATAGAACCGGTTTCGTTCGTTTCCTTATAGTATGTCTCTCTAAAACGAATTGTTGTATCGTTTTCAACGTAACCAATATACGTTATAGTACTTGCGTTAGGTCTTAATGTACCGATCCACTTTTCCCAGCGAATGGTATCTTCATTTACAACAAAAACGCCCCAGTCAACTTTTTGTGTTTTTATGTTAGAAAGTCTTTTTTCTATTTCGCTCAAATCAAATGTGAGATATCCTCCTGCAGACAGAGTAACCCCATTTTTATATAAAAATAAAACAGCAGTAACACCAGTTTCAAAGTGAGAATAATAATACCCCTCAGTTCTCAATTCGTTTCCGATGTAATCTTGCCTTTGTAATGTTAATTCCTCATCAGGAAATAATTTCTTGCAACAAGAAGCAATGAGTAGACATCCTGCCAATGTAATAATAATTAAAATAAATGTTTTCATAATCTTCTATCTTTTTTGTTGTAAAATGATTTACCATAATCCGCCTCCACCGATTTGCCAAAACCATTTTTTATCTAATTCCAATACTTCAAACCATTTGGTTTTTCCGCCTGTTATAAAACTATGTGCAAATTGATTTTGAAATACATGTCGGATTTGTTCGGAATTTCTGCCAATACTAAATGGGCCAGCCTTAAAATAAAATAATCCTGTCCTATGGCTATTAGGATTGTATCCATCGTAAGGAGCATAAATTTTATTCCCATTAGCATCTACATAGTAATTTCCCTCTTTGTCTCTATCTTTGAATCCACCATCTCCAGTTATCATCTGCGTTCCAATCTCCCACATGCCAAAGAAATTAATTTTTGCAGATGCTGTGCGGTATCGGTCACCATCGCCATTGGGGACGCCGGGTAGATTTGCGAAGAAACCTTTTGGCGGCATATCGTTTTGGTATGTCAATTTCAGGCCCCCAAGGTTAATTTTATGATAATTGGTGGTTTGTTCTCCACTCCAATCGCTATTATATGTTGTTCCGCCATAGGTGTATAATCCAGATAAAATGCTCCATTCACCACCTTTTCGGGTTTCCCATCCACTCAAATCATTTCCCATCAAGTCATCAAATTTCCAATAGTAGGTTGCTCCTTGATGCGCTCTGTAACTTACAGGAATTAAAGTAGGAACTCCATACGAAACATCAAACCCGACTCCTTTTTGATCACTACCAAACTTCAAATCAATATGAAAAGCAATTGGTGATATTGCTTTCTGAAAGTCGTAACCTCGATCAGAAAACAGAAGCCAAGCCAAAAAAACAAACTCCCCACTCGGATCCGTATAAGAAAGCGGATTATTCCTAGCATACGAGTACCGATTAAAATCCTGCGAATAAGTCCCATCCGCCACATATGGATCAGGACTCAAAAAACGCCCCAACACCGGGTCATACATCCGGCCGTTCATATTAATAAGCCCAAACATATCAACATGCTCGTGTCCTGTATAACCCCTCGTGTAATAGTCAAAGAATTTTTCAATAGTTGGCATTTCGATAGGGTATTCATCAAAGTAAAACCTTGTCCCGTAGATTGGAGACGTCGTGTGCAGGGTACTATCATAATAATATCGCCTACCCCAAGCATCATAGCCAAAATAGTTATATTCACCATTAGTCGTGCTAAACAGCGGAACCTTATATTCAGCCACAATACTACCCAAATGGTCGGTAGCAATAGGTTTCAATTCATCAAATTGAACACCTCCAACATTGCCTCCTTTATAATGCACTGCAACCAATCCGTAAGGACTATAAATGTAATCTTTATAGAGAGTTTTACGATTGCCCTGCGCTGGTAAAAGACTTGTAAATTCACCGTTTTGGTAATAGTCGCGATAGAGCATGTTCATATAGTTAGAAATCTGGACACCGCTACGTTGGCCAGTCGGACCATACCAAAATGCAATGCCGAAATTCGTGTTTGGGTCATCAGATAAATTGGTGATATATTCGATTTTTCCTAAACTATTATAATCAATCTTATGCTTTGGGGCCGGTAGGTTTGCAGTAACGCTCGTTACGGCGTGCTTATGTTGCGGATCATCATAATAGTAAGTCCCAACACCCGTCTTGCTGCTAATATTACCGCTACCATCATAGCTCACTCCCGACGTAAGGCGATCCAAATTATCGTAAGAAAACGTTTCATCTTGTCCATTGTAACGATTCTTCCGAGACAGCATACGTCCTGTCGCATCGTCGTACGTATACGTATAATCCATCAATCCTTGAAGTGTCATTTTCGTCGGTTGACCGGAGGCATTGTATGTTTGTGTTTTGTTTTTACCCCAAACCGTGCTGTTTAGTTCTTGCCCCATAGCATCAACATCACCAAGTTGCCATATAAAAGGCCCCATAGAGTTGAGATGCCAAATAGCGGTTTGGTAACCGTTATCATTATAGTTATAATGCAGCTTGAAGCCCGACGGATATTCATAACTTTCCAAATTACCGGTAGAAGGCTCGTATTCATATTTCGTTTGATAGCCATTTTCATTCAAAAGCGTGGTTCTTCCGTATCTATCATAGCCGTAAGTAAACGTAATGCCATCCCGTTCCATTTGCTTCAAACGTCCCACATTATAACTATCCTCACTCTTTGTATAATAACTATAAGTGGTTTTTCCATCGCCATCTTCAGTCCATTCAAGCCGTCCAAATTGGTCGTATTTGTTTTTGGTAACGCTGTCTCGCGCATCAGCTTGTTTTATAATTCGGTCATAGGCATCATATTCCTCATACTTAATCAATCCGGCATCAGGGTCATCAATGCTTGTTTGTCGGCCGTAGTTGTCGTAAATTATTGTTGTTACGGCATTTCCGGGAGCTTTGATGGTTTCCACCAGTCCCGGCGCACGGTAGGAGGTGTATTGAATGGTTCCACCGTTGTCTGTGGTCGAAATCAAATCTCCTGCGGCATTGTGAATCTGGCTGGAACTTCGGCTCGCATTATCCGATACTGTGGTTGTAAGTCCAACGTATGAGTATGATGTTATCAATCCCGTAGGAGTAGTTTCTTTCGTTATTCGTCCTGCCGGATCACTATATTCGTAAGAAGTCCATATCGGAGCAACATTGGAAAAATGCGGCATAGACGTTCGCTTTACTTTGCCGTTGGGATAGTATTCAGTTTCGGTAACCACCAGCCTACCGTCCGGGTTCGCCGAAGGCGTTTCTGTCTTTACTGCACGTCCCAAATCATCCAGATAGGTTTTCACAGAGGGTTGCCCTGCTCTTTGCTCGAAAACCACATCCTGCGATAAGACACTTGCACGACGATAAGAGTATGTCGTTGCAATTAAATCAGGACTTATTTCCTTGCTCAAACGTCCATATTTATCATATTTGTATTCAGTTTTCTGCCCGCCAACAGCCGTTTCCGAAGTAAGCCGCCCCATAGCGTCAAACGTTTGAAAACTCGTACCTAAACCTACTGTTGTTGCAGATAGCTGAAAACGATCTCTCGCATCATAAACAAAAGATTGTGTCTGCGTTTCCACACCGTCCGCAGCTACGCTTGTTCCTGTAATCACCCCCGTTGCAGGATCACGTTCATAGCTTGTGGTAACAGGATCATTGCTCTCATAACGATCAATTTTTTCTATTAAATTACCTTTAGGATCATAATCAAAAAATTGTTTATTAAAAATTCCATCACTCTGTCTTGCAACGTAGTAATTTTTGGTTATGGAAGTTTCTAATCGATTTGGATACCTGCGAGAAAGTACCGTAGTATAGGTGTTTGTAGTTTCCGAAACACTGAGATTTGCTCCTCCAATGGGTTTTAGGGTAGTTTTTGTATAGGTTACATTGCCATCTGGAGTACTATTACCATATACAACATCTGTTGTCTGTTCCACTCCGGCCAAACGATCCGTACTTGTAGTTTTAGTAATCTTATTCCAAATCCGTCCCAAACCAAGAACAACAATAGTATTAGTTTGAGTGCGCTCAGATAATGGCGTATTATCCAAAGCAAATAGTTGTGTTGTTTTTGGCAAATTCACAAAATAAGTCGGTTTCAGTTCAAACGTAGAAACTTGTTTCAACCCCAACCGCAAATCCGTTTCAGTGATTTGTTCAAATCCTAAAAAACCCCGGTGTTGATGAACAATAGCGTCTTTATAGGCAAACGTTTTTTGATTAGCAAGTGTGGTTAGTTTCGTGCAAACCAACAAAGGGCCTTGAAAATTCATCAGCGGAAAATTCCGCACTGTTATTCCTTTGGTATAACTGCTCGAGTTGCTCAATGGTTCGTATTCAGCCGTAAACAAACTCTTGGAGTTGTCCTTTACGCCAAGCAATTGTGGCTGATCGTTAGCTTGATTTAAAGAGACATAAACACCATCACTCGCAAAGCCCACCAAGTCCTGCATACCATCGCCATTCATATCCGCAAACGTGCGGAAATTGTCGCCATTATTACGTGGTAAGTTATGCCAAAAACACTAGTTTCCCAATGTTCCGCAGAGGAAAAGCCATTGCCTGTATTGGGGTAAACCCAAACCCCTCTGGAATCTGTGG
>JAITVC010000220.1 GCA_031286005.1 Bacteroidales bacterium | reverse complement strand
ATTACATCATTGGCACGCAATGCTCCTCCTGTGGTGGGATTTCGCCCTATCAAAATTTTGTAGACGACTCTGAGAATTACAAGATTTTGACGAGTAAACTACGCGATTCTTATTACAACAGTTCGGTTATTGACCATATCCTTATTTCAAACGAATTAGTTGCAAATTATGTGAATGAAAGTGCCGGTCAAGAGACGGACGCAGCAAAACTAATCTCCAATTATCGTCAAACGGCATCCGACCACATGCCTGTGAGTATTATTCTGGATTTTGCCACATCATCGGCCTTTAATCCCACTGTGAGGATGCACGACCATGTATCCATAAAGGCTTGGACATCCAACGGCGAGATAAATATTTCCGGTCTAAATAGTGGCGAGGCATTCCAAATTTATACCATTTCGGGGATGTTGGTTTATCAGTCTGTTGCCACAAATTCTCAGGTAGAGACGTGGCGTAGCGCATCCGTGCAACACGGAACTTACATTATCCGTCAAGGCCAACGGGCAGCAAAAATAGTTTTGTAAAAAAATGGGGCAGGTTTGAAAAACCCGCCCCAATCATTAGGCCACAAAAGCATCCATTTCTGCGGTGTGGTCTTCCAATTCCTGCAAAAACTTAAATTGCGCCAATGTACGTTGCAAATTGTGTTTCGGCGAATGAATTTTGTAATAGGTATCGCCATTGAGATAATCGGTTAGAAACCGTACAGTTTGCATATAGGTCAACAACCGACCGCCATAAGGCAGCAATTGTTTCTCCAACGGTGTTAAAAACACACTGGCCGTTTCCAAATAGCCCCGTGTATAGGCCTTGAAGATGTCCATATTCACATGAATACGGCTTAAATCGGCATCATCTTCTGCACCTGTGTTGCAGGCCGTTCGGATGAAATCACCAATATCCGACAACACAAATCCGGGCATAACGGTATCCAAATCAATCACGCAAAGCACCTCGCCACTTTCGCTAAACAAAATATTGTTCACTTTAGAATCGCAATGGTTTACCCGTTTCATCAATTGGCCTTCACGATACAAACGCTCTTGAATGCAATACGTCTCGGCACGCCGCAACAGCACATCAACCAATCCTTGCACCTCGCTTAAACGCCCTGCGGCATTCGTTTTGATGGCCTCTTGAAACTGTTTCAATCGAAATTCCATGTTGTGGAAATTCGGAATAATCTCGCCAAACGTGCCTTCCGGCAAATCGGACAACATGGATTGAAAGCGGCCAAACGCCTTGCCTGCCTCGTAGGATAATTCCGGCGTTACCTCTTCATACGTCTTGCTGCCTCTGATAAAGTTGCAAACACGCCAATAGTTTTCCCCATCGAAGAAATAGGTTTTATCGCTACTTTTTATGGGCAGAAAATTCAACACCTTGCGTTTAATATCCGTTTCGCCTGCTGCAACCAGCTTTTCGCGAATATGCAAAGTGGCTGTACCGATATTATTTTGCAACATATCCACATCTTTAAAAATCGTGTGATTGATACGTTGAAGGATGTATTTAGCCTCGCCTGCGGTATTTTTCACTAAAAACGTATCGTTGATATGGCCATTGCCGAAAGGCTCGACAATGGTCATATCTCTGTCTACTTGAAAGTGATTTATGATTTCTGTTTTTTCCATCTTTATTTATAAAAATTAACGCCTTTGAGTTTATCCCATGCGCCACGTGTGAAATCGGGAATTTGCACCGGACGAGAGCCGTTGTCCAAAGAGATTTCCGTAAGCGGAATTAAGCAGCACCATTCGGCCAAATCATACACATCCATATCCAACGGCAAACCTTTTTGCAAGCAATAAATCAAGCGATAGTCCATGATAAAATCCATGCCGCCGTGACCGCCCACTTGTTTGGCCATCTCTTCAATATCCACTGCAATCGGATGTTTGTATTTTTCCATCATTTGTTTGCGAATGGTATCCGGAAGAAAACGGTGTGCGTTTAGATTTTCGTGATCTTTGGCCATTTCCGAATCAATATCTCCGGCTCCCAAAGCCAAACCTTGCACCGGATATTTATTGCAAAAACCTTTTGTACCGGTTAATTGATACATACGGTCGTATGGGCGTGGCGAGGTTACATTATGTTCAATCAAAATTGATTTTCCTTTTTCGGTAGAAATTAATGTACTGGTGTGGTCGCCGGCTCTGAAATCGGTTGCATCTTCACCACGTTCTTCTTTCAAAAATTCAGGGTTGCCGATAGGACGTGTGTCTACAGAAACCAAATAGTTCATTTTATCGCCTCGGTGCATGTTCATCGCCAAGCAAACAGGACCTAAGCCGTGAGTTGGGTATACATCGCCCCGATGAGCACGATTGAATTTCATACGCCAATCGTTGTGATATTCGTCCCAAAACGGTTGCAATCCGTGAATATAAGCGCCTTCGCCATGAATAATATCGCCAAACAAACCTTGTTGGGCCATGTTTAAGGTCGTCAGTTCAAAAAAGTCATACACGCAGTTTTCCAATTGGATGCAGTGTTTGCGAGTTTTTTCGGAAGTATTGATCAAATCCCAAATTTCCTCCATGCTCATTGCAGCCGGTACTTCAATAGCTACGTGTTTGCCATCGTTCATGGCTTGAACGCCCATTGCGGCATGAGTTTGCCAATCGGTTGCAATATACACTAAATCTACATCCGGCAAAGCGGTTACTTTTCGCCAAGCCTCTGCATCGCCGTAAAACTCTTGCGCTTTAGGTTTGCCTCTTTCAGCCAACATGGCATTTACTTTTTCTACACGGTCTTGTTCGAGGTCGCAAAGCGCAACGATTTCAACACCTTCGATGTGAGTCATGCGTTCAACAGCACCCGGCCCGCGCATTCCCAAGCCAATAAAAGCAACCCGCACAACCGGCATCGGGTCTGCTTTAAGTTGCAGTACATCGGTTTGTCCGGCAGGACGTTTAGGCGTTGAAGTTTCGAGCATTCCGCTATTGCTTGAACAGCCAAACAGTAAGCCCATCAGGCAAAGCATTAGAAAAAAATGTGTTCTCATAGTTTTTTGATTTGTTTTTGGTTTATACTAAATGTGTGGAAATTTTCCACAAAGATACGAAAAAAAATATAATTAACAAATGATGGCGGAATATTTTATATTTGAGAGGTGGCAAATCCGATTATTAAAATTCAATTATTAAAATCTAATAATCAAAATTTGATAATATATCCTGCTAAATCTATCAAAAAAAACAACATTTAGCGAATAATTTTAATATTACTTGCTAAATCTATTGTTTATTCGTATCTTTGCAAAATCAAATCATTAGTGTTATGAAGACTATAATTGGACGAGAGGCAGAAATTAAAAAACTAACTGAATATGTAGAATCCGGTAAAGCCGAATTGCTCGCAGTTTATGGACGACGTAGAGTTGGTAAAACATTTTTGATCAAACAGTTTTTCAATGAAAATTTTACATTCTATTTTTCGGGATCTGAAAATGCAAATAAACAGCAGCAACTTTTTAATTTTACTACTGCTTTAAACAAATACAGTGGTATAGAAAATTCTATTGTTGATGATTGGCAAAAGGCTTTTGTGCAGTTGGAACAGTATTTACGCAAGGTTAAAACCAAAGGCAGAAAAGTGATTTTCATTGATGAATTACCTTGGTTAGACAATGCCAAATCAGGCTTTCTATCGGCATTTGAATATTTTTGGAACACGTATGCATCTACTCAGAAAGACATTTTTTTTGTTATTTGCGGTTCAGCTACCTCATGGATTATGAATAAGATTATTAAAAATCGAGGTGGTTTGCATAATCGGGTAACACGCCAAATGCGTATAGAGCCATTTACACTAAATGAAACCGAAGAGTTTTTTAGAGCAAAAAAAATAGTAATTACTCGTTTCCAAATTGCCGAATGTTATATGATTTTTGGAGGAATACCTTATTATTTGGAACAGTTGGAAAAATCACTAAGTTTATCGCAAAATATAGATAATTTATTTTTCAAAAGTAATTCAACTTTGCGAGATGAATACTCAAAACTCTATTCTTCACTTTTCAAATCACCCGAAAAATATGTGAAAATAATTGAGGTATTAGCCAAAAAACGCAAAGGTTTAA
>JAITVC010000165.1 GCA_031286005.1 Bacteroidales bacterium | reverse complement strand
TGAAAATCCGGCAGCGTTACCGCCAGATTTTCGCTCTCTAAAAACTAACCCCCTCAAATTTGGGACTGCAAAATTACAACTTATTTTTATATTTTCCAAATTATTTTTGAAATATTTTTTATTTATTTTTTAAGTCGCTGATTTGCACTTTGAAAAATTTTGCGAAAAGTGAGTAGGGATTAGCGAATAGGGATTAGCGAATAGGGATTAGTGAACAGTGAATAGTGGTTTTTTTGGAGCGGACGTGTACCGAACTTGTACCGGACTTGGTCCCTACAAATACCGAACGAGTAACCTATAAACATCGAACAAATACCCTATAACTATCGAATAACGATCGAACAAACATGCTACGACGGTCTATTTGAGCATTGCAAGAGCTTAGTAATTTGGATGTTGTGGTTTTGTTTGTTCTGTAGGAGATTGTGTATTATGCTATTAAATACTCTTTCTTTGCTCTTCTTTTGCTATTTGTTTGCTATTTGTTTGCTATTTCTATACTGTTTTTATACCCTTTCCATACTGTTTCTATATACCTGAACTATACCTGCGCTATACCTGAACTACTATTTCTATACTCCTCGACTGTGAAAAAGGGTTGAAAATTTGGTTGGATGGAATTTTTTTTGTAATTTTGCAGAAAAAATTGAACATCATTATAAATCAGTTATTCTTATGAAACGATTATTTTTACTTGTTTTTTCGGCGTTTTTGGGCTTTGCTATTGCTGCACAAACTGCGAACGGTGGCTTTGAGCTTACTGTGAAAATTGCTAATTATCCTGCCGGTGCGAAACTTAGTTTGGGGCGTTATTATGCCGACAAACAATATCTTGTTGACTCTGCCGTTTTTGATAAACAACGTGGGGTGTACGTGTTTAAAAGAGACACGCAATTGGAAGGTGGTATGCACATGTTGATTTCTTTTGAGAATATGCCTGCTGAAATTATTATCGACCAAAATCAACAGTTTTCGATTGAGATGAGTTATCCGGACTTTGGGGCGAATATGAAATTTACAAACTCGCCGGAGAATCAGATGTATCAAGATTTTAACGCTAAAGTTAGAGCCTATTACATGGATTTTGAAAAAGTTAAAAAGGAGTTTGATTCTATGCCCGACAAAGAATCGCCCGAAGCGAAAGAGATGGTTACGCAAATACAAACGGCGTTGAAAAACGTGGATGATGCTAAAACGCAATTCATAACGGATAATCCGAAGCATTTGATGTCTATGGTTTTTAAATCTCAAAAGGAAGTTTTGGTGCTTGATGCTCCGGCTGATGTTCCGGATAGTGAAAAACAGCAATGGCGCTACAACTATTGGAAAGACCATTATTTTGACAATATTGATTTCTCGGATGATCGTATTTTGCGCACGCCTATTTTTCATGCCAAATTGGAAGAATATTCGGAAAAAGTGCTTTCGCCGCATCCGGATTCGATTAAGTTTGCGCTGGAACGGCTTATTGAAAAGGCTCGTCCGAGTAATGAATTGTTTAAATATGTAATTTGGTGGTCGGTGGATAAATATCAACGTTCGCAAATCATCGGCTATGATGCGATTTGGGTGTATTTGGCGAAAAAATATTATGTTGGCGGGGAAGCATTTTGGGCCAGTCAGGCTATTGTGGATAATTTTAAAACACGTATTGAGCGCTTGGAACCACTTTTGATAGGCAACATTCCGACGGAATTTTACTGTCCGGATACTAATGCGGATCGTCCGAATGAGCAGTATCGTTCCGTTTTTGAGGCCAAATCACGTTATACGATTGTTATCTTTTGGGAGCCCAGTTGCGGCCATTGCAAAAAGCAGATGCCTATTCTTCGTGATTTTTACAATGAAAAGCATAAGGAATTGGATTTTGAGGTGTTTGCAGTTTGCCGAGACCATGATATTAATTCTTGGAAGAATTACATTTATACCAATAAGATGACGAATTGGATTAATGTTAACGGCAAAGCCTCAAATGTCAAGTATGACGAGCTTTGGGAAGTGAACACGACACCTACGATTTATGTTCTGGATAGTCAGCATCGTATTGTAACGAAGCGTATTGAGGCGGATCAGATAGAGCCGTTTCTTCGCAACTGGAATGCCGTTTATTACGACAAGAAGTAGCACACCAAAGTATAGTAATACTTGCGATTAAACTTAATACAGCCATCCATAGGGTGGCTGTTTTTGTATCCATGGTGTGTGGGTCTTGGGATATGCGGTTGGTGTTGTCAAGATAATCGGTACCCGTAACGGTTGCATTCTTCAGAAAGTGCAATAAAATTGGTACCCATAGCGATTTGGAAAGTACGAACGCATAGCCCAGCACGGCTCCCATTATGAGCCTTGGCAAAAAACCATAGAACTGAAAATGGATAAAACTGAACAGTATTGCGGAAAGCCAAACCGAACTATGGATTCTTGACGTTCGTTTCATCAAATTATTCAATACTACACCACGAAAAAACAATTCTTCGCAAATGGCGGGGAGTATGGCCATATTGAGCAAAGCCAGCGCTAAATCCGTTGGCGATGTGCCGGACACCATGCGCATCATAACGGCTTCGGCTTGCTGTTCCATGTTGCGCAAAAACTGTTCGATACCGGCCATTGATTCGGGGAAAGTCATGGCTTCATTGATTTTTTGCATATAGACTGCAAACGGATAATAAATGACTGCGAGCAGAATAAACCAACCGTAGTCCGACCATTTACCGAAATTTTTCAGTTTCAAATCGTCCCACATTCGCTCGTAGGCATAGCGTGCAAACAGCAATGTCGGTATCAACCAAGTGCCAATTTGAGAGATGAATAGTTTGGTGTGTTCGCCAAGCGGTGTGATTAATTCAACGAGTGCGATTATCATACCGAAGAAAACGGTTGAAAAGATGACTAATAAAAACAATAGAATTGTACCGGTGGCGAAGGGGAGCTTCATAGAAGTGAATTTTAGGTTGCAAAGATACACATTTTTTTTGTATCTTTGCAAGCCTGTATCGTGATAAAACTTGCAAAACATATCATCTGTCTTATTTTGTGGATTGGTCCAATCGTTGGAATGGCGCAATATAGCGGTGTTGGACGATGGAGTGACCATTATTCTTACCGTGATGTGAAGGCTATTTTGATGGTGAAAGATGAAGTTTGCGGGGTAACGGAGAATGGCTTGCTTTATTACAACAAAGCGGAAAATAGTGTTCGCCGGAAAACGACTGTACAGGGACTAAGCGGCGTTGGGCTGAGCGCATCGGCATACGAGCCGGTTACGCAAACACAGATTGTGGGCTATCAAAACGGTAATATTGATTTGCTGCAACATGGACGGGTGTTAAACATTCCGGATTTGCAACGCAAAGAAATTTCGGGGAGTAAACGCATCAATCAAATTGTGATTGAAAACAGTCAAAAAGTGTATCTTTGTTGCGATTTTGGAATTGTGGTGTTAAATCTTTCCAAGCAAGAGATTTCGGAAACGTATTTTATTGGGGCCAACAGTTCGAATGTGCAGGTTAATGATTTGGCCGTGGGCGATACGATGATTTATGCCGCCACAAACAATGGTTTGCTATCGGCCTACCGATTTTCTAATCGTTTGAACGATTTCTCGGAATGGCGTGAGGTGGCTATACATTCGAGAGTAGGGTTGCCTGTTCAGAATGTGTGTTTATGGAATGAAAATTTGATTGTTCGCCAATCCAATTCGGATAATAAAGACACCGTTTGGCGTTATGAGAACGAGCAATGGCAGGTGTTGGATACGGTGTTTACACGGCAAATCAAGGTGAGCCATAACCGGTTGTTGCAACTTAGGAAAATACCGGATAGAGATTATCTGTTTGAGATTTGTGAATACGGCGCTGATTTCAAACCGCTGCGCAACTATGGTAATAATGCCGGAGATGTAGAGTTGTGGACGTTGAACGATATTGTTTCGGATGCTGAAAACAGGTTGTGGTATTCCACCGGATACGGCGGTATCGACCAGCTTACAGCCAACTGGACTTTTGGCGGCGAGATATTGCCGCAAGGCCCTGCAAGTAATAGTGTGTATTCGCTATCTCATAGTGCATCGACTTTGTATATGACACGAGGCGGTGTAACGACAAGCGCTTGGACACCGGTGCGAAATGATTTTGAAGTTAACACGTTTCAAAACGGACATTGGCGAACGATTAACAATCAAAGTATAGGTTCTTCGTGGCTTGGCGATGCGGTTGCAGTGGCGGAAGACCCCGCAAATCCCAATGTGTTTGCAGTGGCATCCGGGTCTTCGGGCGTGGTGCAAGCCAATGCCGATGGTTCTGTAACTATTTACAACGATGTTGCGACCATCGTGCGTCCGGGTGGCTCAACAACGGTTTTGGAGGATAGTACCGGATTTGGCTGGACGTATTGGAATGGCAATAAGGAATCCATCCGCATGGGCGATGTGAAATTTGACAAGCAAAATCAATTGTGGGTAACGCAATCTTTTGTGGATAAGCAATTGCACAAACGAACACCTGACGGCAAATGGACGTCGTTTGCACTCAATAACATCATTGGCGGCGAGCCGAGAGAATTTATTATTGATTACCACGGCCAACTGTGGATTCGCACTCAATGGGACGGGTTGCTGTTTTTTCACGAAACTGCAACCGGTTTTGAGGCTAAACGAGCCAATCTGAACCTTGGAAACAATCAAGCTGTTAGTGCGCTGAACTGTTTGGTTGAGGATAAAAAGGGCTATGTGTGGTTAGGAACCAATCATGGGATATTGGTTAATCGCACGTCGTTGCAGTTATTTGATAATCCAAACGGAGCAGAATCATCGGTACTGTTTGAAGCTATTGGAATTGATGGCAGTCGCCCGTTGATGGAGAACGAGAATGTAATGGCCCTTGCAGTGGAGGGCGCCGATAGGAAATGGATTGGCACCTCGTCGAGTGGCGTATTTCTCATGTCGGCCGATGGAATGGAGATGATTCATCAGTTCAACACCGAGAATAGTCCTTTGAACTCGAATGCTATCACCGCTTTAGCGATAAATCCGAAAACAGGGGAGGTGTATATCGGCACCGATAAAGGGCTAATGTCGTTTGGCGGAGATGCCACACAAGCCGGAACAACGAAGGCCGAGCAGAATATTGTGATTTTTCCAAATCCTGTATCGGCGGGTTTTGCGGGAGAAATCGGTATTCGTGGATTGGTTGACAATGCCAAAGTTCACATTACAGATGCCGGCGGGGCATTGGTTTTTGAAACAACAGCCAAAGGCGGAATGGCCACATGGAACGGCCGTACACGAAACGGACAACGGGTTAAAGCGGGTGTTTATATCGTGTTTTCAACCGATGCTAATGGGGGCGTTACCGCCGTGAGAAAAATCTTTGTTGAAAAATAGTATCATGTATATCCGAACGCGTGGCATTGTACTAAATCATTTAAAATATGGCGAAACAAGCCTAATTGTGCGTGTCTTTACGGAATATTCCGGATTGCAGTCGTTTATTGTAAAAGGCTATCGTTCGCCGAAAAACAAAGGGCAAATCTCGCTGTTTCAACCTCTATCGCTGATAGAAATCGAGTTGCCCGAACATAGCAAATCCGAACTCTTAACCTTTAAGGAAGCACGTGCTTTGTATCATTATTCCGGCATTTCAAACACCATCGAAAAGCACAGTATTTTTGTGTTTTTGGCGGAAGTATTGAGTAAAATTTTATGCGTGCCGCAATCCGAACAGGATTTATTCGACTTTGTTTATAACTCGCTTATTGTGCTGGATGAAGCCACCGGCACTTGCAACGATTTTCATTTGATATTTTTACGGGAACTCACGACTTATTTAGGCATTTGCCCGATTGAGCCGCACACTTTAAACACGTTGCCCGTAATCTTGACGTATTACGGGCAACATATTCCGAACTTCTTGCCGGTGAAATCACATGCGATTTTGCATGAAGTATTGCATTAATCGGAGATTGTGGCCAAGCCGCCTTCCGATGTTTCTTTGTAAAGACTGGGCAAATCGTGTCCGGTTTGTTTCATCACTTCAACCACTTTATCGAAACTCACGCGATGTTGTCCGTCGGACATCAATGCGTACATATTACTGTCAAACGCCCTTGCTGCTGCAAAAGCACAACGTTCAATGCATGGGATTTGCACCAATCCGCACATAGGGTCGCATGTGGAACCCAAGTGATGTTCCAAGCCCATTTCGGCTGCATATTCGATTTGAAAAATACTGCCGCCAAAGATTTGTCCGGCTGCACCTGAAGCCATTGCGCAAGCTGTTCCGATTTCGCCTTGGCATCCTACTTCTGCACCGGAAATAGAGGCGTTCTCTTTGACTAAATTACCGATTAATCCGCCTGTTGCAAGCGCTTTAAGAATGGTTTTTTCCGTATGGCCGTGCGTTTTATACGAGTGATATAGTATAGCCGGTAAAACGCCCGCAGAGCCGCAAGTAGGCGCCGTTACGACCTTTCCGCAAGAGGCATTTTCTTCGGCCACAGCCAATGCGTAAGTGTAAGTTAAACAGCGTCCACGCAACGAATCTTTGTAGGAAAGTGCTTTTGCGTAATAAGATGTGGCTTTTCGGCGCAAGCCCAGAACTCCGGGCAATACGCCATCGTGTTCAATTCCGCGTTCTACGGATGCTTTCATTACATCCCAAACCTCTGCCAAATAATCCCAAAAACCATGTTCTTCGTACATTTCGACATATTCCCAATAGGTGTGTCCGGTGGTATGACACCAATTCAAAATATCTTTCATCTTGGTGTGCGGATAGAGATCTTTCTTTTCTTCCAATTGCATACTATCGTCTACGATTTCGCCACCGCCAATGCTGTAAACCATCCATGTGCCGATAATCTGATTTTCGTTGCTCAAAGCCTCGAATAATAGCGCATTCGGATGACGTTCCCTAAATTCGGGATTCCATAAAATTTCGGTACGGTCTTTGCCCAAAATGCCATAAATGGCTATATCAGTTAAGTGGCCTTTGCCGGTTAAACAAAGGCTGCCAAACAAGGTAACACGGAATTTGGCGGCATCCGGATGTTTGGCTTTGAAAAATTTGGCCGCACGCGATGGTCCCATTGTGTGGCTGCTCGACGGGCCATGCCCTATCTTGTAAATTTTAGTAATACTTTCCATGTGTTGTAAAATTAGTGTTTTGATTCAGTTGAGTAGGCTTTTAAAATTTCGGTAACCAAACGGTGGCGCACCACATCCTTTTCGGTTAGCTGAACGATGCTTAATCCTTTCACCTCTTTGAGGATTTTTAGAGCGTGAAGAAGTCCCGACGATTGATTTCGGGGCAAGTCGATTTGCGTTACGTCGCCCGTAATGATGAATTTGGCCGATTTCCCCATACGGGTAAGAAACATTTTCATCTGCATTTCGGTTGCGTTTTGGGCTTCGTCCAAAATCACAAAGGCTTGGTCGAGCGTTCGCCCGCGCATAAAGGCCAACGGCGCAATCTCGATGGTATGGTCTTCAAAATAATCAATCAATTTTTGCTGAGGCAGCATATCGCGAAGCGCATCGTAAAGCGGTTGCAAATACGGGTCTAACTTGTCTTGCAAATCGCCGGGCAAGAAGCCTAAGTTTTCGCCCGCTTCAACGGCCGGACGGGTTAGGATAATGCGCCGAACTTCCTTGTTTTTTAGAGCTTTGACGGCCATAGCCACAGCCGTGTAAGTTTTGCCCGAACCGGCGGGGCCAACGGCGAAAATCATGTCGTTTTCTTCGCAAGCGGCTACAAGTTTCTTTTGGTTGGCGGTTAGCGGTTTGATGGGTTTGCCGTTGCGCCCGTGCACC